>CAYMGK010000184.1:0-3493 GCA_964389965.1 uncultured Clostridia bacterium
TACAGAAAAATAAGCGTCATCTGAGAAATATTGATATTTTTGGTGCACGTTCTGACGCAATATCGAAAAAAGTGCAAGATATCTTATCGTTGCCTTATCAACCATTTATCTGCTATTCTGGCATTCCTAAAGAATTTATAGAGGATGGACTAGAAGATAAAGTTGCTAAGCTAAACGATGATAAAATACTTGAATTTCTATATGTTGGTCGACTAATTAAAAGAAAAAATATTGACTCGATAATAAAAGCTTTGAAAAAGGTGTATGGAGAAGATAAGTTTATTTTAAATATTATAGGTACTGGGGATTGCGAGTCAAAATTAAGAGAATTAGCCATCCAGCTTCAAGTGGAAGATAGGGTTACATTTCATGGGTTACAGCCAAGAGATAAAGTCGTTGATTATATGCGAAAGGCCCAGTGTTTTACTATGATTAGTTCGAATGAGGTGTTTGGTTTAGTCTATTTAGAAGCAATGGCTCAAGGATGTATAGTAATCGCATCAAAAGGTGAAGGTTTTGATGGGATTATTGTTGATGGCGAAAATGGCTTTTTGTGCGAGCAAGGTAATTATGAAGAATTAGCGTTCCTTTATCAGAGAATTAACTCTTTATCTAAGGATGAAAAGCGTACTATTGCTCTAAATGCAGTCAAGACTGCATCGGCCTATACTGATTGCAATGTTGCAAAGAGATACCTTAATTCAGTAGTCGCTATGAGTGAAAGGAAATAACTTTTGCTAGAGAGGAAAGACTTCATTTTTAATAATATCGTAAGATAATTTTTCTTCATCAATAGTTGAAGTATGTAAGTTTCGAAGTTAGTTGTAAAATAAGGGTTTAAATAAAAATTTGAGAAATAAATTTTTTGCAATAGTTGGTTTTTAAACATTACTTAGGTTTGTACGTGATTGGAGCGATTCTGTATGAGAAAAGCATTGAAAAAGAATAAAATTGTTAAAACCTTTTATTATGTCTTTTTAAAAGCTCTGGCTTCGGCGGAGCTAATAATACCGCTACATATTCCAATAAGACTTCATTTTTGGTTAAGTACGGGTAAAAAACTTAACTTAAAGGCTCCTAAAGGATTTAATGAGAAGATTCAGTGGCTTAAGGTTTATTATAGAGACGAGTTATACGTTAAATGTGCTGACAAATATATGGTTAGAGACTATGTAAAAGAACAAGGTTGTGAAGACATATTAAATGACTTATATGGTGTATACGAAGATGTTGAATCTATTGATGTTGATGGTTTTCCAGATAAGTTTGTCATAAAATGCACTCATGCCTGTGGCACAAATATTATTTGTCATGATAAAGCTCAGTTAGATTGGTTATCGGAAAAAAAGAAGCTCAGAAAATGGATGTCCACAAGATATGGTATTGCGACATGTGAAACTCATTACAAGTATATTAAGCCAAGAATTATTGTCGAGAAATATCTAGAAGAGAAAAGTGGAAGTAGTTTAATAGATTATAAGGTATACTGTTTTAATGGAAATCCATATTGCATTGGTGTTTTTAGAAATCGTGAACTCGGAACTCAAGATATGATAAAAGAGTTTTATGATTTTAACTGGGATAAACTTGATATAGCACGCAAAGCCACAGATCAATTTTTACCAAAGCCTAATGTTTTAGATAAGATGTATGAATATGCCAAAAGATTATCTAAGCCATTTCCTTTTGTTAGGGTGGATTTTTATATTGTTAATGATCAATTGGTTTTTGGAGAATTAACATTTACTCCAGCTGGCGGAATTAGCACAGCGCACTCTGACGAAGCAGATTTAGTTTTGGGGGAGATGCTAAAACTGCCTTTGCCTAGTAGGAGTAGAAGGTGGATTTAAAAGTGACAAACATCGAAAAAAGTGCTGTTGACAAAAAAATATCAAGAGTTTTGGTGTTACAACTTGTCATGTTCGGGTCAAAGATTTTACTGGTTCAAGGCGTACCAGCGATTTTCCAGATGAGAGATTTGTTGGATATGTTACTTCTTGGTATTGTCGCTATAATGATGTTTTCTATCGGTAAACATATTCTAAAAAGGTTGAGACCAGAACACATTTTTATGACGATCGCAACTTCAATAATGTTCTTAATTAGCATGCTAATTAATCAGGATTATTTAGGCGGTTTGTTGGAGATGGTTCCAAGATTTGTATTTCCGTGCTATGCGAGCTATATACTTGCATCAGTTGTTTTTGATATAAACCACGTTTTGTATTATCATGAACGTTATATGAAGTTCTTAATAATGACTTCAATTGTAACAGCTATATTTTTTTCCACTCACATATCAGTCATTCATAGGAACTTGTATAGTATGCCGTATTCTGATATAACACTTATTCCAACTGTTTGGTATTTTATTAGATATTTTGAAGAGAAGGATAAAACTAGTCTGATTCTAAGCATAATTGGCTTGTTGCTTATATTAGTATTTGGCTCTAGAAATCCTCTTTTGTCGATATTGGCTCTATTTATTTATTTCGGCCTAAAATACGTTTTCACTTCAATTACTATGAAGAAAGCGGTAGTTACACTGTGTTTAGTGGTTATCGTAGCTTTTTTTGCAATTAATTTTGAAGCGATAGTGATAGAATTTTTGGATCTTCTAGGGAATATGGGAATTCATAGTAGAACATTGAATAAATTACTTTACGTTGGTATCGATGACAGTGGAAGAAGTACTATTTTTAGGCTTCTTATTGCTCAGTTAAATGATAAACCGTTATTAGGCTTGGGTATAGGGGGGCCAGAGGCCGCCTTAAATATTCTGCCCCACAATCTTTATTTAGGTATACTGGTTTACTTTGGGTATCCTATTGGACTTTTGGTATTGCTACTTTTGTGTAGGATTTGGTTAAAAGCATGGACAGTAAGCTCTAATATCTCTAAAAGATTGCTACTAATGTATATGGTTATCATTATCCCTAGAGGGATAGTCGGAATAAGTATCTTGAGCACAGAGTACTTTTGGTTACTTCTTGGAATTTGCTCGTCTGTAATTTACCAACACAAAAAAAAGACGTTTGAGAATAAACTCCAAGAAATGCATGCGCTTAGTGAAAACTGATTTATTAATTGAATTGCGCTTTTACTGACTTAGTGTTTCTGTCATTCTAATAGCTTCAGTAACTGGGGGGGACATGAAATGAGAAAAATGTTTATTTTATATAATTCTTTTTATGATAGAGACGGGAAGGAATTTAGAATAGGTGGTATTCAGACGTATATTCGGAACTTGTTACTTGTTGCCGAAGAAGCCCAGTATACCCCAGTTATTGTACAATTTGGGAGTAAGTTTTTTCATAGAAAATTTAACGGTACTGTTGATGTTTATGGTATTGATGTGAGCCGTGAACGTACATTAAGGCAGAAAGTTAAGGCATTGTTGAAATTTGTAAAAGATGAGTATAGCCAAAATGATGTTATACTTTTTGCTACAGACAGTCTTTATACCCCAACTTCTTATGATAAAGTAATAGCG
>CAYMGK010000185.1:0-755 GCA_964389965.1 uncultured Clostridia bacterium
GGGACTTGAACCCCCGACCCCATGGTCCCAAACCATGTGCGCTACCAAACTGCGCCATGCCCCGACGCCCTAAAGACAATGTATAGTATACATTAAATATTTTTTTGAGTCAAGATTATTTTAACATAACTCCTTAGGTATTTCAAACCGGCCTTTGTTCACGATAAAAAATGCGGTTTTTTATTGTGTTAATATCTGCATTGATATTTTCATTTGCTATTTCTAAAATACCAAATGTGCCTTGACCACCACCCTTAGGTAGTGTTGGACTTCCTGGATTAAAGAATAATATATTGTCAATAAAAGTATTTTCAGGATAGTGAGTATGACCAAAAATCACTATATCTGCAGAAAGTTGTTTCGCGCGAATAAGTAGTGCCCCATATCCGGTTTTTACTCCGTAAACATGTCCATGTGTCAAAAAAACTCGTTTTCCCTGAATCTTCAAGAGTTTTTCTATGGGTTTGGCCCCATATGGATCGCAATTTCCTGCTACATAGTGCACTTTATAATTTAGTCTTTCTATATGCCGGGCATCGGAAATTAGATCCCCTGCATGAAGGATCATATCTACATTCTTCATATCTTCTTCGAGCACTTTTTCCGTGATTTTTCTAATTCCATGAGTATCACTTAATATACCGATTTTCAAAAACTTTCCTCCTACATGTAAATCAAAAGTGTTTTTTTATTTTTTTTAAGGCATTTGCCCTATGGCTTATCCTATTCTTTTCATTAGTAGAGATTTCGGAGAG
>CAYMGK010000185.1:765-3489 GCA_964389965.1 uncultured Clostridia bacterium
GTTTTGCCCAAAGTGGGGACATAAAAAATAGGATCATAGCCAAAACCTTTAATCCCTCTGGGTTTGTCTGTTATAAAGCCTTCCAGTATTCCTCGTTCTAAAAATGTCCTTCCATTAGGGTAAGCTAGTGCAAGGCTGCACACAAATCTCGCCTGTCTCTGTTCTGATGGCACTTTTCGCATTTTCTTGAGAAGTTTTTCTATATTGTCTTTGTCAGTAGCATGCCGTCCTGCATAGCGAGCTGTAAAAATGCCGGGTTCGCCTTTTAAAGCTTGTACTTCAAGACCCGAATCATCAGCTAATGCAGGTAAACCTGTTTTTTTAACTACAATTTTTGCTTTCATCAATGCGTTTTCGTCAAAAGATGAGCCAGTTTCTTTGGTTCTAATGTCAGGATAATCCTGTAGGGACTTAACCTTAAATGCTGTAGGGCCCAGCATTTCTTTAAACTCCAAGTACTTACCGTTGTTTTTCGTAGCTATAATTAATATGTCCATTTAAATTTTTATCTCCAACTACAAATCAAATAACAGTTTTTTCTGTATTTGCACAAGTTCAGATATACCTTTATAAGCCAAGCTCATTAGTTCACTCATTTCCTGCTGTGTAAAAGGAAAGGCTTCACCTGTCCCTTGGATCTCGACAATCTGGCCTTCATCAGTCATTACCAAATTCATATCCACTTGAGCCCGTGAATCTTCCTCATATTTCAAGTCTAGCATTTTCTCCCCATCTACGATTCCAGCACTTATGGCAGCTACATAATTCCTTATTGGATTATTATCTATCTTTTTGTTTTCTTTTAATACTTTAATTGCATATGCAAGGGCAAAAAATGCACCTGTCACTGAAGTCGTCCTAGTCCCTCCGTCTGCTTGGATAACATCACAATCAAGCCATATAGTCCTTTCACCTAAAGCCGGAAGGTCCACAACTGACCTTAAAGCCCTTCCTATCATTCTTTGAATTTCCATTGTCCGACCACTGGGTCTTAGTATTTCACGGGTATTTCTCACTTCGGTGGCTCTCGGTAGCATCGAGTATTCAGCGGTAACCCAACCTTGCCCCTTTCCTCTTAAAAAAGGTGGGACTTTATCTTCTACTGTGGCTGTGCATATTACTTTCGTGTCCCCTGATTCTATAAGTACAGAACCTTCGGCATACTTATTAAAATTACTTGTTATAGTTATAGGCCGTATTTCATCATTGGCCCTTCCGTCTATTCTTGCCAAAAGACTTCATCCTCTCTTAAAAAGCGATTATTAATGTGTAAAGAAGGTGTTAAATGCTACTAGGGTTGACATATAGGGGTTTAAGAATTGGAGTATCAAGTGATGTGCCTTCCGGTAGGGCACCGGCTTGACCTTCCACCTGTATAAATACTGTCTCAACTTCCGGAAATTCTGAAATGGTGAGCACCACTGAGTTTACAACAGAATGCTCAGTGTCAATTCCACCACCGTATTCTTCTATTTCCTTTGAAAAATTCACCACTACTTCGCTACCTCTTTGGATAACATCTAGCACTTTTGTTTCTTTCGGTAAAACCGACACAAGTCCTTTTCCCTGAATCGGCCCTTTTATTAATTCTTCAAGTGCGGTTTTGATTTGATTATGACTTTTTGTCACTACACGAGTTACGGGAATATAATAGCCGGAATCTTCGTAGGTATTTCCACCTACAAAATATAAAGTCACTGGCGTCATATCTGTTGATTCAACATCAGTTGTCTCAAGATTAATGTCTTTTCTACTAAAAACTCCTTTTATTTGGTCATCACTAGGTGTCTTTTGCGGTTTCCCATCTACTAGAATCTGGACTTGGTCTATAGATGGAAATTCAGTTAAAGTATAAATAACAGAATTAATTGCGTTTTGTTTTGCAGTTTCGTCTGAAGTGTGAGAAAAATTTTCGTTAAAATCCACTTTTGCTAAACCGTCTTGAATAGTCATACCTAGAATTTCCGTGCCTTCCGGTAATGGTTGTCTCAAACCTTTTTCTGCCAATTCAGCCCCAATCTCGTTACCGTCAACAAGGTTTTCTAAAGTAGCCCTTCCAATCCCTTCTGTCCACGGTATATCCTTGGTAACCGGTACTAGTAGATCATGTTCATTTACAAAATAAAACACGGTCTTGCGAAGATGTGCTATGGCGGTTTGATCGGAATTTTCCTCCTGTTCAGGTACTTTTTCTTGGGGTATTGACTTTTTAAACAAATTACATCCTGTAGTGCATATCACTATAAACAATATCATTAGCACACATACAGCTTTTTTCGACATATAAAAACCTCCCCTTTTAATCTAATTAATATATATTTATGAGGTGGTTTTTTATGCCGGAAAAGAATGGGTTTATTTCTTTTTCTCCATTGTTTGTTTGAAGTATCCCCCTTTGCTTGCCTTAGTATCCATAATGGTAACAAATGCCGAATCATCTGTACTGCTAACAAAATCCAAGAGGTTTTTAAGTTCTTTTCTTGGCAATGATACAAGCAATACTTCTTTAAAACCCTTTCTACCTTTTCCTTCTAATGTGGTTACACCAAAACCCATTTTACGGATCAATGGGCAAATATCATCCTTCTCTGTGATAATTTGAACAGTGGTCAGGCCTATGGCGAGTTTTTCTTCAATAGAGCTACCTACAAAATTTCCTGTAGCAAATCCCAGTGCATATACCAACAAATTTACTGGATTGTCTAGGCTCCCGACGACTTTATT
>CAYMGK010000186.1:0-3436 GCA_964389965.1 uncultured Clostridia bacterium
TCGGACGGACCTTTTTGCTTTTTCAAAAAAGCAAAAAGGTCCGTCCCCGGTGCTTCTCCCGGTGCTTCTGATGCTTTTATTTGTATTTGTACTTGCACCCACAATGTATCTTACCATTGTCTCTATATAGCCTTGGTGTGGGATAACCGCAGTTAGGGCATAGGGGTATCTCAACTTTTCTTGAAAGACTGTTAAATAGAACATCAAACTCAAAGAATTCACTTTTTTGCTGGACCTCGAGGTTCAAAAGAAGATTAGGGAAGCGATAAGCAACAATACTATCTAAGCTAACTACAGCCTGTGCCGAATATTTTTCTTGCACATCTAAAACCCGTCTCTCCTTATCAATTTTTACAGCATCTATCTGTTTTCTAAGTCTTTCAATTCGATTAACATCCTGGGATCGGGAAAGCTTTCCCGATAAATCAGCTATAGTATTTTGGTAAAATCTTGTCACTTTATTCATTTCCTGGGTTTTAAGCACAGTTACAGCCGCATTGATTTTTTCCATGGAATTAGTGATTTTAGATTTTACAGCAGCACAAGCGAGCCTATATGCATCTTTATGGGGTATTACAGGAGCTATCGGCAAGACATATTGTCTCTCACGAAGCGGCAAAACCCCTTCAATCTCAAGAAGCAAGTCTTCCATGACATCATCTTGCCTACCAGTGCTCATATCGACAAGTACTGATAGAATTTCTTCCTGTTTCTCATCACAGTGATATGCACAGTGGAAGTTAAAGCGATAGTAGCAATGCTCAACGGCACACCAATTCTTTATTTTCGGCGGCCGACATTTTTCGAAATAAACTGTCTCTTGAACCATATCTTCTGTTTTTGAAGGTATTTCCAGTCGATCAATAGGTAGAAAGCATTCTAGTATCTGTCCTTCATCTAAAGCAAGTTGGGTGACCTTATCCAAAATATAGCTTCCAAAGGTCACAAATTCACTATCCTTATTCTCTTGAGCAACTTCGTAGTCAAAGGCTAACAACAACATATCCCTTCCATTAAAATCCGGTATGAGTGCATCTGGCACTAGTACTTCAATAAGAGCATATTCTTTTTGCTCAACAAGTGCCCCGGAACTTTCCAGTGCGCGTGTAACAAAATCCTGTATTGAGTAAGGGTTACTTCTCATCAGGTAACAACTCCTTCAACAAACTATCATCGAGTTGCCTCACTTGCTCATAACGCTTTTTAGCCAATATCAACTGTTCGCCGAAATTCTCTAGTTTTATTGAAAGTTCTTCATCATCTTCAGAGTCCGTCCAAATATCTAAGACAATATCTTCGAAATCTCGCCTTTCTTTTAAATTACCCAAAATCATATCAAGCTCACCGACTACCAGTTGGAACATATTGATTTTAGCATCCAACAGTTCCAATATTCTTGCTTCAATTGTATCTTTAGCGGAAAGATTATATATAAACACATCTTGTTTTTGGCCGATTCTATGAATTCTACCTATGCGTTGCTCAATGCGCATAGGATTCCAAGGCAGATCATAATTCACTATCACATTACAAAACTGTAAATTTCGCCCTTCACCACCCGACTCTGTACTTACTAATACCTGTGCTGAATCCTTAAAATCATTCACAGCTTCTTCTTTTTCGAGTCTGCGCATACTACCGTGTAAAGTTGCAACCTCTAGACCGGCATCCTGCAAAAAATCTACCAAATATCTTCGCGTATATTGGAATCCAGTGAAAATGAGCACCTTTTTGTTAATTTTAGATAAGAGTTTCAAAAGGGCCTGAGCTTTGGAATTACTCCGAATTTCCCCGGCACGAAAGGCCATTGTCTTGAGCTTTTTCGCAAGTTTAGGTGAATTCTTGTCATTTGATGCGATTTTTTCCAAAGTTGGTGCCACAGCCCAAGTACTGCTTCCAACCTGTCGCTGTAAAATCTTCAATGTAAGTTGGTTTAAAGCAGCATTTTCCCTATTATGGAAGTTACGTCTAACCAGACTGGTTATATCATCATAAAGTAGTTTTTCCGCCGGAGAAGGCGAAATTTCGATAGTCTCAGCATAGCGCCGTACCGCTATAGAATCGGTTTCGCTTCGGCGATTGCGCACCATAACATCCTTTAACAGGCCTTTCAGATTATCTACGTTCCGGGGTTTCAACTTGTCCCCTTTAGAAATAAAGCGCCGCCGAAAGTTTTGAGCAGTGCCTAACTGCCCTGGACTTAAAAGAGTAATAAGGTTAAAGAGCTCTTCCATACTATTCTCTATGGGGGTAGCTGTTAAAAGCAATATGTAGCGTTTTTTTACCATATTGACTAGCTTCCATGCGAGGGTTTTATTGTTCTTACAGTGATGAGCCTCATCCACAATCACCAAATCATACTCAGGCTCACATACTAAGGGGCTATTGGCCCTGCGTTTGGCCCTATTTATGGAAGTGATTATCCTATCAAAATGCGCCCACCCATTTTCGCATTTGCCAAATTCCGGACTGTCATCTGTTATAAAATCAAGGTTGAATTTACTGTGCATTTCTTCCCGCCATTGCTCCATAAGGGAGGGTGGTGTTAGAATAAGCACTTTCCGCACCAAGCCCCGAATAATATATTCCATCATTATAAGACCTGCTTCAATAGTCTTTCCCAAACCCACTTCATCAGCTAAAAGAGCCCTACCACGCATATGTTGCAACACATGTTTAACTGTCTTTATCTGATACTCAAATGTCTCGATGTTTCGCACTACATTCAGTGATAATAATGTATCAAATCCAGGGCTTACGGCGAAATTTAAAGCCTGTTGATGAAGGAAAAACTCATCAATATCTGACTTACTAAAATCCCATTGAAAATCTTTTAACCCGCTATTTTGCTCAAAATGTATGCGTTCTGCGGCAATCTCTTCTAAAGGAAATTTCGGTGCACAAAGATTTTCTGCGGATATAAAAAAACGGTCTTGCCCCCTTGGCCATATGTAAAAATAATTCTGTTTAAGAGCCCCAATAAATTGTCTAAGCCCATGTCCACGTAACAAGTTTTCACCTACATCCACTTTGCATTGTAGCATCTTGTTTTTAACATTTACCAAAGATATTTCATTAGAAGAAGTAACCCCTTTGAAAAGATATCTCATGGTCTCATCCATCTCGAGACAATCCAGTTCCAAAAGTTCCATGCCCGGCTCACACAAATAACCACCAACCATAAACAACCCTCCACAATAAAAAATAACCGTCCACCTAACCCACCTTCTTCATCACAGACTCATTTACACTTACTGTATACTACATTTTCCACCATATCTTAATTATACCGCACATATATTATATCAGATCTCCCTTTTTTTGCAGTAAAAAAGCACCGGGGACGGACCTTTTTGCTTTTTCGAAAAAGCAAAAAGGTCCGTCCGAGACCAGTGAAAAAGTCCAATTTAATATTATGAATAGTATGTAACATCAC
>CAYMGK010000187.1:0-3429 GCA_964389965.1 uncultured Clostridia bacterium
AAACATAGATTCAATGGTAGATGAAAGGTTTGGGCGGGCAAATTATTTTATTGTTGCAGATACAGACTCCCTTGAATATAAAGTATATGACAACGAAAACATAAGGGGTGCCCATGGAGTCGGTGTGCAAGTAAGCCAATTTGTTACGGACTTGGGAGTTAAGGCAATTATAACTGGGAATGTTGGGCCAAATGCAATGCGGGTTTTAAAGGCGTCAGGTATAGATGTTTTCAATGCAGCCTCCATGACAGTAAAACAGGCATTGAAGGACTTATCTGAGGGTAAACTTGAAAAAATATTAGATGCTACCACAGGCCCTCACAATATATGAGTAAATATAAAATAACACATTAACAACCCTTATGTGCGAAGAAGCGATTTATTGACATATGCTCATTGAAATAGTAAAATAAACTTAAAATTAGGTGAAAGGGGTGTATATGTGGCTAGACCACCTAAACGGCGCCATGTAGAATTTATTCCCGATATTATATTCTTTAAGCCTACTGGTGTACCCCTACGCCATCTCAGTGAAGTTGTATTGACTGTAGAAGAGCTCGAGGCAATAAGATTGAGGGATTTAGAAAAACTAGAACAAGAACCCTGTGCTAGAAGAATGAATATATCCAGACCTACTTTTGTGCGAATTATAAACTCCGCCCGCACCAAAGTTGCTGAAGCATTAGTTAAGGGGAAAGCAATTAGGATTCAAGGTGGGACATTCCAACATGTAAGACCTTTAAAATGTGGTGAATGTGGAAATGAATGGCGACAGCTTCAAGATGAAACCGATATGGAGTGTCCTGTATGCCATAGCACTAACTGGACACCTAGGCGGAGGCATAGAGGTAGATTTCATGGTCGTAATCAATAGACCCAATTTCTTTATATTTGAAAATAAACCATTTGTTTGTATGAATGTGAGAGGGTGTAATTAGTGAACCAAAAAGATACGAAACAAAAAACTGAAAAAGGACCTCAAAAAACATCGGCAGCAAAATTAAATCACATAAAAAAAGTGATAGCCGTTATGAGCGGGAAAGGTGGTGTAGGGAAATCTACAGTCACAGGCCTTTTAGCTGTAAGCTTAAAAAGGAAGGGGTACAGTGTGGGTGTTATGGATGCGGACATAACAGGACCAAGTATTCCACGTATATTTGGTGTCAATGAGAAACCAGAAAATATAGGTGTAGGCTTGAAACCCCCCGAAAGCTCAACAGGTATTCGTATTATGTCTTTAAACTTACTACTTGAACATGAAGATGATCCTGTTATATGGCGAGGACCGCTAATAGGAAATGCTATAAAGCAGTTTTGGAATGATGTTGTTTGGGGTGATCTAGATTATCTATTAGTGGATCTACCGCCTGGGACCAGTGATGCCCCACTTACAGTTATGCAATCACTTCCTGTAAACGGAATTATAGTTGTTTCCTCACCACAGGAACTGGTGGGTATGGTTGTTAAGAAGGCGGTCAACATGGCTAATATGATGAATCTTTCGGTAATTGGTCTAGTGGAAAATTACAGTCATGCCATCTGCCCAAATTGTGGAGAGAAGATGGAGGTATTTGGCAAAAGTAGAGGTAAAAAAGGTGCTCAAGAAGCTAAAATACCTTATTTGGGCTCACTTCCCATTGACCGCAGATTGGCAAATTTCTGTGATGAAGGTAGGATAGAAGAGTATGAAAGTAACGAAACAAAGGTCATGAGCAATTGGGTCAGGTTAGATTAAAAAGAATTCATATATTATGGAGGTATCTTGTATGAGAATAGCTGTACCTACTGATAAAGGACAAGTAGCAGCCCACTTTGGCCATTGTGAACAATTTACCATATATGATGTGGATGAAAGCCAAAAAAAGATAAATTCGAAAGAAGTTGTAGAAAATCCAGGCCATGAACCGGGTTTTTTACCTGTGTTTTTGGCAAATAAAAACATCAATTGTATTATTGTAGGTGGGATGGGATTAAGGGCTAAACAACTTTTTGATCACTACAATATACAGAGTATTGCCGGAGCCTCGGGTATTGTAGATGAAGTAGTACACGAGTATCTTGCAGGAAATCTTGTAGGTGAGGACAATTATTGTGACCATTAAAACATCCGATTGCAAGAAATTTTTTGAACAAATAGGTGAAGATATTGGACCTTCGGCTTTTCGCTGAGGGTTTTATTTTTATAAAGAAAGAGGGGTTATATAAATATGTTTAGTTGGCATAAAAAAACTTTAAAACCCTTTAGCATAAGATGGCTTACTCGAACAGCTATTCTTCTGGCCCTAACCCTAGCTTTTCAAATGCTAGGTTTTCCTCAAATGTTTACTGGACCTATGGTAAATGCCATGCTACTTTTGTCGGGTACATATGTGGGAGGTATAGGTGCAGTTATCATTGGCATGCTCACTCCTTGGATTGCTTTTGTTAGAGGTATTTTAGCACCACCACTAGCACCTATGATCCCCTTTATTATGCTTGGCAATGCCATATTTGTAATTGCATATTTAATATCCCGTGAAAAATTAGGTAAAAGCCATATTAGTTCAGGTGCTGGACTTATTTTAGGAGCATTTCTCAAGTTTTTAATACTATCATCTGCAGTTGAATTCATCGTCAGTGTGCCGCCGCATGTAGCTAAAGCAATGCAAATACCACAACTATATACAGCTATTCTAGGTGGTATTGTAGCCATCATTGTAGAGAGAATTTTAGATGTGGCTTTAGGTTAAGATAATTATTATGAAAAGATTTTCTTAAGGTACATAATAATAGGGGTAAAGAACCGTTTTAAAACGGACCTTTACCCCTATTTATATTGTTGGATTCTCCCTTGATTTTTCCATGTTTTTGGAGTATAATTTACGCAAAGGTCAGTAAAGGTCAAAATAAATTTTAAGAGGATATTTTCAAATGAATAAAATACTGTAGATATATAGTTTTATCAGTTCAAGGGAGGGATTGAATTGGAATATAAGGATTATTATAAAATCCTTGGTGTTGATAGAAATGCTTCGCAGTCGGAAATAAAGAAGGCTTACAGAAGGCTTGCCAAAAAATATCATCCGGATACTCGCCCCGGGGATAAAGCTGCTGTAGAGAAATTCAAAGAAATCAATGAAGCCCATGAAGTGTTAAGTGATGTGGACAAACGCAAAAAATATGATCACTTGGGGCGAGGATTTAACTTTGAAAATGGGTATAACTTTAACCCACAAGACTTTGGCTTTGGGAGTAATATAAAATTTGAATATGCTTCCGGTGGAAGCAGTGGTGAGTTCAGTGATTTTTTCAATATGTTTTTTGGTGGAAGTGGACTTGATATAGACGAAATTTTGAAGGGGACGAGATCCGGTCAAAGAATAGGGCAGGAATTCAGATACTCCCAGGATGGAGAGGATGCCGAAACAATAATTGAGATTACACCGGAAG
>CAYMGK010000188.1:0-3428 GCA_964389965.1 uncultured Clostridia bacterium
TCAGCGGTGAGGGGAACTTGGCATTGTAAATGGTATAAACATACATCTTTGCTTTTGCATCAAATCTCGCATGAAAATCTTCTGGCACCACATCGGCATGTTTTACTACAATATCTTTAGGCAATTTACTGTTAATTGCATAGGGCAATTTATCAAGTGGGATTTTCGTTTCTGTTTTGAAGTTTGCCACTTGGGCTAGGGCATGAACACCTGCATCTGTCCTGCCGGAGCTAATCACATTTGTTTTTTTGCCTGTTATAAGGCCTATTGCTGTCTCCAAAACTTCTTGGACAGATAAAGCATTTTTTTGCCTTTGCCAACCACTGTAGGCCGTCCCATCGTATTCAATCAATATTTTTACATTCATCTTAATAGCACCTACCAAATAAATCGGCTAGTTATGCCACCTACGGCAAATGCTGCAAAAACCACGAATGTTGCCATATCGATAAAGGCCATTTTTAATTCTTTCATACGAGTCCTGTTTTCCCCTCCACGGTAGCAACGTGCCTCCATAGCCATTGCCAAATCATCTGCCCGGCGAAATGCACTGATAAACAAAGGTACTAGTAGTGGTACTAAATTTTTAGCTCGTTTTATCAAATTCCCGCTTTCAAAATCTGCCCCCCTAGCCATCTGTGCCTTCATGATTTTATCGGTTTCTTCCAACAATGTTGGAATAAATCTTAGTGCAATAGTCATCATCATTGCTAACTCATGAGCGGGTACCCCTATTTTTTTAAAGGGTGAAAGCAATCTTTCTATACCATCTGTTAGAGAAATCGGAGATGTTGTCAATGTTAAAATAGATGTACCGGTTATTAACAAAATAAGACGTATTGCCATAAAAGCACCTTGGGACAGACCTTCATATGTTATATCAAAAGGGCCTATTTCGTAAATCACCCGGCCTTTTATCATAAAAGAATTTAATACAAAAGTAAGAATGATTATGAACACTAAGGGTTTTAGGCCTTTTAACAGATAGCGCACCGAAATTCCGGAAAGTATTGTTGCAAGTGCTATAAAACCTACTGGAGAAATATAGCCATAAAAATTGTTAAGGGCAAACAAAAGAATCATATAAGCCAAGGTAATTATGATTTTAGTTCTTGGGTCTAGGCGATGGATTACGGAGTCTCCGGGAATATACTGCCCTATTGTTATCTCACGCAAAACCATCCCTCCTTACGGCTTTTATGATTTCCGCTTTGGCCTCACCCACTGTTAAAATATCAGAAGACACATCTTTGCCTTTTGATCTTAAACTTATCATCAGTTCAGTTATTTGTGGTATGCCTAGACCTTTTTCTGCAAGGCCTTTATAATCCTGAAAAATTTCCCTTGCCACACCTTGAGAAACTATCTGACCCTTGTACATAACCGCTAGTTTATCCACTAGCTTCGCCACATCTTCCATGCTATGTGAAACTAGGATTACAGTCAGTTTTTGTTTTTGCTTTAGTGAAACAATTTCTTCTAAAATTTCATCTCTACCGCGAGGGTCAAGGCCTGCCGTAGGTTCGTCTAAAATCAACACATCTGGTTTCATGGCCAAAACCCCTGCTATTGCCACCCTACGCATTTGGCCCCCACTTAGTTCAAAAGGGGATTTGTCTTTTATTTCTTTGTAAGAAAGACCTACTAATTCCAATGCTTCCTTAACTCTTTTAGTAATTTCCGTTTCTGCAAGTCCTATGTTTTTAGGCCCAAAGGCTATGTCCTGTTCAACTGTTTCTTCAAAGAGTTGGTGTTCGGGGTACTGAAAAACCAGACCCACTTTTTGCCTAATGGATCTAAGACTAACCTTTTTGCTGTGGATATTCCTGCCATCTATGAAAATTTCTCCTGTTGTGGGTTTTAACAATCCATTTAAATGCTGAATTAAAGTGGATTTACCCGAGCCTGTATGACCTATTAAACCCCAGAACTCCCCTTTTTTTACAGCCCAATTAATATTTTTAATTGCAGTGGACTCAAAAGGAGTGTTTTGCATATATACATGTGTTACATTTTTTACATCAATCGACATAGGCAATCCACCATTTCCTCAACTGTTAATATATCGCCCTTCACAGGCAAGTTGTCTTGTATAAGTAGGTATGCAAGTTCTGTTACTTGTGGTACATCAAGCCCTAAATTTTTTAATTTCTTTACTTGGCTGAATATCTCGTTTGGCCGCCCTTGCATAATTATTTTCCCTTTTTCCATAACTAGCACTCTATCAGCACAAACTGCCTCGGCCATGAAGTGGGTGATTAAAACCACTGTTTTACCTTCATTTTGATTGAGTTTCCTAATAGTGGAAACAACCTCTTTTCTACCGGCAGGATCTAACATAGCGGTGGGCTCATCAAGGATTATACAGTCCGGTTTCATTGCCAGTATTCCCGCTATAGCCACCCGCTGCTTTTGACCCCCGGATAAAAGGTGTGGAGCCTTATCGGCATAGTCGGTAAGTTCAACTGTTTTAAGGGCTTCCCGAATACGATGTCGTATTTCATTTGGGGGAATACCTAAGTTTTCCGGACCAAAAGCCACGTCTTCTTCGACAATTGTAGCAACAATCTGGTTATCGGGATTTTGAAAAACCATCCCAGCTTTTCGCCTTACTTCCCAGATATTTTCCTTATCTTTTGTATTAAATCCACCAATATATATATCACCCTTTGTCGGTGAAAAAATGCCATTGAAGAGTTTGGCTAATGTAGACTTCCCGGAGCCGTTTGGTCCTATAATTGCCACAAATTCCCCCGATTCGATTTTTAGATTTATATTTTCAAGTGCCAGACTACTACTGGCAGGATACCGATAATTTACATCTTGTGCAATTATTTCGGCGGCTATTTGCACCGCCCCCTTTACATAGTGTTACCTGTTATCTACACTAATTCCAATATAGCCTTAGGTGCGGCATCACCCGGACGCGGGCCTATTTTTACTATTCGTACGTACCCACCTTTTCGGTCTTCATATTTTGGTGCTATTTTTTCAAACAAATTTTTAACAGTTGTTTCATCGAGCACTTCGCCTAAGACTAATCTCCTTGCTGCCAAATTATTTTTTTTGGCAAGTGTTATCATTTTTTCCGCTATTTTACGAACTTCTTTAGCACGGGTTTCCGTAGTTTCTATCTTGCCGTATTTTAGAAGGTCCGTAGTTAGATTTCTAAGCATCATTTTACGGTGGCCACTTGACCTGCCCAGTTTTCTCATCTTGTCGCCTCCTAACTATTCCTCCGGCTGTTTTAAAGCAAGATCAAAAGTGCCGAGTTTGTTTTCCACTTCTTCTAGGGATTTTTTACCGAGATTACGCACTTTCAACAGATCTGCCGCCGTTTTCTGGGTTAGTTCATAAATAGTATTGATTCCTGCCCGCTTTAAACAGTTATATGACCTCACTGATAAATCCAACTCTTCTATGAGCAT
>CAYMGK010000189.1:0-3364 GCA_964389965.1 uncultured Clostridia bacterium
TAGGTGATGTTACATACTATTCGTAATATTAAATTGGACTTTTTCACTGGTCTCGAACCGTCCCCACTGCTTACCCACTGCTTATAAACTATTTCGATCCCTTTATAGATTTGATATAAACTGAGGCTCCAACAATAGCCGGAATAATAGCCAAGAGATAAATTATTTGATAACCCACTTTTTCAGCTATTATACCCCAGAGGATGGAACCTGCTCCAATTCCTAGATCAAAACCAAGAAAGAATGTTGCATTAGCGGCACCCCGTCTTGTATGGTTAACCTTACTCACGGACATTGCTTGCAACGCAGGCTGAATAGCTCCGAACCCAATTCCGTAAATAAATCCTGCTACGAGAAAGAAGGTTAAAGAATTCGCGAGATAAATTAAAGACATTGAAAGTATTACATTAGCTATGCCTGGAAGTACCGCATAAGAGGCTCCCTTTTTATCGGTCAAACGACCAAAGTAGGGGCGTGAAATCAGCAAGGCGATAGCATAGACGGTAAAAAATAATCCTATATTTTCAATTTGTTTTTGCCCTGCATAAAGTGCAATAAAAGAAACAATCGCCCCATAGGTCATTGTAACAAAGAAAATCACAACAGCGGTCGGGATGGCTGTTCTTTCAAACATTCCCGCTTTCTTAGGTTTCGTTAGTCCCTCCGAATAAGTTTTCGGGATTGCACTAGGCTTAATGTATTTTATGAGTAAAGCAACAAAAATAGAAATTAATACTGCCCCTGCAGAAATGTAAAAAACAGTGTTAAATCCATACTCGCTAAGAATTCCAAGCCCTAATGCAGGGGCTATGGCCATTGCAAGTGTACTTGTTAATCCGAAGTAGCCCATTCCTTCACCTAATCGGGATTTTGGAATAATATCAGAAGCTATTGTACTAGAGGCTGTACTCGAAGCCCCCCAGCCAAAACCATGGATAAACCTAAGAGTTAATAGTACTAAAATTGTTGAAGTCCTACTGTATGCTACAACGCACATAAGAAATACGGTTAATCCTAAAGTAAATATGCCTCTTCTCCCTTGCTTGTCCAATAATTGACCTGCAATTGGCCTTATTAAAACAGCTGAAATGGTGAAAATACCTACAACTAAACCGGCCCAAGCATCTGAACCTCCCAATTTTGCCGAAAAAACAGGTAACACGGGTAAAAGCATTTGAAATCCCAACGTAATAAATAAACTTGCTATTGATATTAAAATAAAATCCCTAGTCCAAAGGGGTTCTTTCTTTTGAAGGCCTTCTGCTTTTTCCATCAATATATCCCCCTACGATTAAGCTTTATTAATTTTTAATAAGTTTGTTTTTCTTCCTGTAAATTATTAATGACTTTTTTTAGCACCGATACTGTCTCTTTAATAACATCTTCCGGAATATCCTTCGAAAAAATGTCCAATACTTCGGAAAAAACAGATTTAACAGCTGTCGAAGCCTTTCTCCCTTTCTCTGTTAAATACAGAGAAAAATATCGTTTATCCTTTTCAACTTGCTTTTTATAGACATAACCTTTTGCTACTAAACATTTGACCGCTTTTGCAGTCGTTGATTTTTCCACATATAGCCTTTCCCCAAGTTCTTTTTGATTTATACCTTCATTTTTAGCTATGACAAGAAAAAAATCATATTGTCCGCTACTAATCTTTAACTCCTTCAGCTTGTGGTTAAATATACTTTGGGTAAGTCTATAAATAGCAGAACTATATCTGCCTATACTTTCCATTAAATATTCCTTTCCTCGAATCAGTTTCTTTTAGAAACTAATTTATCAAAAAATAGTTTCCCCGTCAACTATTTTTTTATAAGCAGTGGGGACGGTTCTTTTTGCTTTTCACGAAAAGCAAAAAGAACCGTCCCCACTGCTTAGTCCCCACTGCTTAGTCCCCACTGCTTATTCCCGCTGCTTACACTGCTTAGAATAGGATGTTTCTAATAGATAAATGTTCAATGAGATTTATTCCTGTTTCTTTAGACCTGTGTTTAATATACATTATAAATTCCCTTGTAAATGCTTCCCACAACAACCCAACATTCTCTTTTTGGTTTGTTTTAAGTAAAGGGATACTCATCTCAAAGGCTTCTTTAGTAAGAGATAAGGCCTTGCTCATTTTATTTTTAATTTTTCTCGGTGTAACCCTGTTCATACTTCCCTCCGGATATAAATAGTTTAATTCTGTTGAATGGTCCCAATTTCGGTCTATGTTGCCTCATCAAAAATAATGTAGTTTTTTTGAAAAGGCATTTAACTATGTCCGTTCTAAAGCATTAATGCCCTTAGATATCAAGGCTTTCGGACTTTTAGATTGTTTCAATCTTTTTTCTACTAGGGAATCCATTTGGTCGGCCATAAAGGCATGTGTTACTAGTAATCCCCAATCCTTCAGACCTATTGGCACTGCAGAAAATAAAGGGCTTAGAAAAGGCAAATACATAGTTGCCGCAAGCATCAAAACTGTAGTGGCGGCGGCAGGCAAAATCAATGGGTTTTTACCGACACTTTGTAGCTTTGAAGCTGCTGTCTTTCTCTCATTGATAAGGTTGAATATCCTATTAATGACAAGTTGTGAGAAAGCCATAGTCCGAGCCTTATCAAGGGACCATTTTCCCTTCATTAAGCCATATGAGAAAAGCCCGAATGTGCATATACCGAAAAGTACACCTTTTTGAAGGATTGTCCTGCCTTGATAAGGTAAAAATCTCCCTTTTGGGCTTAAGGGAGGTTGATTCATATAATTACCCTCAGGTGGATCTGCAGTTAACGCCATTGCAGGAAGGCTTTCAGTAACTAAGTTTATCCACAATATCTGAGTCGGAAGTAAAGGCGCAGGAAGGCCCAGTGCAGCAGAACTAAATACCATTACAAGTTGACCTACACTACCTGATAGAATGTAGCGCAGAGATTTTGATAAATTCATGCCTACTGTCCGGCCCTCTTCAATACCATTCACTATTGTAACAAAATTGTCGTCACTTAAGACCATACCGGCAACTTCCCTAGTTACATCTGTTCCTGATAAGCCCATAGCAATCCCTATATCCGCTTCTTTTATAGCCGGTGCATCATTGACCCCGTCCCCTGTCATTGCAACAATCTGCCCACGGTTTTTTAGGGCTCGGACTATCCGAAGTTTTTGTTCAGGTGTGGTCCTAGAGTAAACCACAAAGTCCTCCACTTTTTGAGGAAATTCTGTGTCTGGGATATTATCCAATTCTTTTCCTGTGATACTTTTTCCCCGATTCAAAATTCCCAATCTCGAAGCAATTGCTTCTGCAGTCTTTCGGTGATCACCTGTAATCATAATAACTTTTACACCTGCATTACGGCACTTATCAATTGCTTCTTTTACACC
>CAYMGK010000190.1:0-3346 GCA_964389965.1 uncultured Clostridia bacterium
TATGGGCCTACATCTGAATTTGATTTAGAAAAGACAATAGGAGATGTGTCAAACAAAAACCCCGCTGTCAATGATTTTAAGAAATTAGCTGCCATGGTTATGTCGGCGCAAAGTCTCTTATATTTTGCTGATAATGCTGGGGAAATAGTTTTTGACAAAATATTTATTGAAGAAATGATAACAACAAGGAAAAAACCGTTTGATCGGATTTCATTTGTAGTGAAGGGTGGACCGATTATCAATGATGCCATGATTGATGATGTATATGAAGTCGGAATTGATAGGCTCCCAAATGTGGTTTTTGACAAATTGGGAAATGGTCAAAGTGGTACTGGACCCAATCGAAATGATGAAGTTGTGAAAGAATGGATCAAGGGTCACGATTTGATTATTTCTAAAGGGCAGGGAAATTTTGAAGGGTTGAGCGGGAACAGCAATATATTTTTTATGTTGATAGCTAAATGCCCTGTTATAGCAAACGAAATAGGTGTCAATGTGGGAGATACGGTTATTAAATATAATTAATAGGGAAGTTTAGAATTGTGGACAAATGACCATAATAATAAGGGAAATCAACGAAGGTAAATATGTACATACTTTTTTTAAATAATGTGTAATCTTAGGGGCAAAAGGTGGTGTGAGAATATGAAGTCTACTTTTGCCAAAAAAATAAGAAAAAAGCAACTGCAATGGACATCTCAACGAGAAGCTGTCTTTTCCGTTATTCTTGATAGCATTGACAAACACTTGACGGCAGAAGAGATATATTTAAAGACAAAAAAGACCATGCCGAATATTGGATTGGCCACAATATACCGGACATTGGAGTTATTTTGCAAAGAAGGTATTTTGCAGAAATTCAATCTACCGAATGGTGCGGCTAGATACGAGTTATTAGCAGAAGATGATGATGCTCACTATCATTATATATGTTTGGGATGTGGGAAGATTTTCGAAGTCCCTATACAAAAAGAAGTTTCGTCACAAATAGAAAATAACATTAAGGATTTTGTAATAACAAAAGTATCATGTTGGTATTTTGGATATTGTAATGACTGTGTAAAAAAGGAAAAAACATAGGGAGTATAGGAGGCACAACATGAAGGTTGGTATTTTAAGCGGAAAAGGAGGGACAGGTAAAACAACTGTTTCCGCAAGTTTGGCGGCAATAAAACCTACCTGTCAGTATATTGATTGTGATGTGGAAGAGCCGAATGGAACAATTTTTTTAAAACCTAAATTAAAAGAGAAATTGCCGGTGAAAGTACTTGTACCAAAAATTGATATGGACAAATGCGACTTTTGTGGCCATTGTGCAAAAATATGCCAATTTAATGCCATTGCTGTAGTAAAAGATGAAGTATTGCTATTTCCAGAAATCTGTCATCATTGTGGTGCATGTACAATAGCATGTCCACAAGATGCTATCAAAGAAGTAAATCGGACTATCGGTGTGATTGAAGGAAATACGGACAGTACTTTTCTTCAGGGGAAGCTCAACATAGGTGAACCTATAAGTATACCGATTTTAGATGAATTAAAATTACGCATGAAAAAAGAGGGGCCTGTTATCCTTGATTGTCCCCCAGGGGCTTCCTGTGCGGTGGTGACAGCTGTAGAAGACTGTGACTATTGTGTACTCGTGACAGAGCCTACACCCTTTGGTCTTCATGATATTAAAATTGCGGTAAAACTTATGCGAAAAATGGAAATACCTTTCGGTGTTGTGTTAAATAAAGCGGCCGAGGACAATAAATCTATACACGATTTTTGTGAAAATGAAGGAATAGAAATTTTGATGGAAATTCCTTTTTCAAAGGAAATTGCCGAAGGATACTCTAAGGGCATACTTCCTGTTGAAAATATTCGTTGGAAAGCAATGTTTGAAGGACTATATGAAAAAATCGAAAGGGGTGCTAAAAGATGAAACAGATAGTGTTCATAAGTGGTAAAGGTGGAACAGGAAAAAGCACCCTAGTATCATCTCTTAGTTTGCTCGTTCAAAACAAGATGCTTGCTGATTGCGATGTGGAAGCACCTAATCTTCATATTCTTGTTGAAGGTGAGGTACTAAAAAAAGCAGATTTTTCCGGTGCAAAAGAAGCTAGAATTGACCTATCAACTTGCACAGAATGTGGTCTTTGTCGAGAAACATGTAGATTTGATGCCATTAATGAGGATTTTACATTAAAGCCCATGAAATGTGAAGGATGTGGAGCTTGTGTGCTAGTATGCCCGGAAAATGCAATAAAATTAGAAGATGTAAAAACGGGGGAAACTTATGTATCAAATACTTCGAGAGGGACGTTTTCCCATGCCTTGTTAGATATTGGTGCTGAGGGTTCAGGTAGACTTGTGACAGAAGTAAGAAAAAATGTAGATGATTACAAAAGAAATGAAGAGTGGTTACTCATAGATGGTTCACCAGGTATCGGCTGTGTTATTATAGCATCTATTACCGGGACAGATGCAGTTGTAGTGGTTGCAGAATCCACGAAATCCGGTCAAAGTGATCTTGAAAGGGTTTTAGGTGTTGCAAAGCATTTTAAGATACCGGCTTTCGTGTGTATAAATAAATATGACTTGAACTTAAAAGTAACTATGGATATAGAAAAATATTGTAAGGACAACGGCTATCCTGTTATTGGAAAGATTCCCTTCGATCCATCAATTGTTAAGGCTTTGCGAAACTTCAAGACTCCTGTTGAAGCTAATAACGAAATGATCACGAATGAAATAAAAAACATTTGGACAAGACTTATAACAAAGATGAACAAGTCCGAAAAGTAATTTCAAATAGTTACTTGACATATGTCCATAACTATAGTAGTATCTAATTAAGGATATTAAACATATGTCTGCGATTCTATTTAGGAGGTGAGAATATGCCAAGAGGAGATAGAAGAGGACCTGCCGGGTTTGGTCCTATGACCGGACGTGGAGCTGGATTTTGTGCTGGCTATTCAGTCCCTGGTTATATGAATCCTGTAGGTGGTAGAGGATTTGCCGGCAGGGGGTTTGGAGGTAGGGGCCGCGGTTTTGGTTTTTATGGCCGTGGACGCGGATTCAGACATCAATTTTATGGAACAGGTATGCCTTATTGGGCAGGAGAAGCTTATCAGTACAGACCTACCCCCGATTATTATGAGGGCCTTAGTCCAGAAAGTGAAGTCGATGCTCTTTCTCGGGAGGCCGAATTCTTGAAACAAGAACTTGGTGCAATCGAGGACAGGCTCAGTCAACTTGAAAATGTAGAAAAACAGAATCCTACTGATAAGAGGTAGGGTTTGATTAAGCACGTGACATTTGTTGGGTGGAAAAATATCCGCCCAACGATTCTTTTTGT
>CAYMGK010000191.1:0-1094 GCA_964389965.1 uncultured Clostridia bacterium
ACATCATCTATAACCTGCTCCTTCGTCTTACCTGTTTGAATTTGTGCCTCACAAATTACAACCTCTGGGGGATCAATCCCAGTCTTCTCCGCAATTTCCACCACTTCACCCAATGTAAGCGGAAATTTCTGTTTGATAAGACTTTCAACTTTATTTAAAGTCACTTTATACCTCCTTCCTTACAACAGTGTCCGACCATTTTTCATAAAGGTTGATTACGGAAGAAATATCCTTTTGCCCAAGTCTTTCGGCCTTAGCTATATCAAATATTTGCTGTGCCATGTTGCCCATAAGAAGTGGTATCCCTAAGTCTTTTGCTGTTTCTACTGCTAACTGCAAATCTTTGTATTGTAGATCTACCATAAAACCAGGCTCAAAATTACCCTGTGATATAAACTTTGGATACTTCGCCTTTAATGCATATGAGTTTCCTGAACTGTTTGTTATAACATCAAAGATTATCTCAGGATTCAAGCCGGCTTTGACGCCAAGGACTAATGCTTCAGCCACAGCCACCATGTTGGCGCCCAATAAGAGATTATTTACTAGCTTTACTGAATCTCCTGCTCCGACATCTCCTACGTGGTAAATGGTTTTCCCTATTACTTTCAGTAGATGTTCAACTTTTTCTAAAACTTTCTTTTTTCCTCCAACCATTATTGTTAAAGTCCCGGCCTTCGCTCCGGCCGAGCCACCGCTTACAGGTGCGTCCAAGACTTCCACACCCTTTGAAATTGTCTTTTTGTAAATATCTTTGATCGCTTTTGGAGTAATGCTGCTAAGATCTACAATTATAGTACCTTGTCTAGCTTTGGAAAGAATACCGTCTTTTCCAACTACTACATTTGTTACAACCTGTGAATTAGGCAATGACATGAAAATTACATCGGTTTCTGCGGCTACATCGCCGGGGGAACTACCAGTTTTAACGCCTAGTTTTTTAAACTCGTCCAGTGCAGCTTTCATTACATCAAAAACTTTGATATTATACCCCTCATCATGAAACCGCTTTGCCATTCTTTTACCCATTACACCTAAACCGATAAAACCTATTTTCATTTTAACCTCCGAAGTTTAGCATTTTTTCTGTTGTA
>CAYMGK010000191.1:1104-3266 GCA_964389965.1 uncultured Clostridia bacterium
AAAAGCAAATTTCATACCAACAGATATATATATATTAAAGAAATCCCAATGTTACACCATAAAATAGCGTTTTAATCACCTACTCATACATTAAGCCGATAATTCCAAATACTGAAATTACCGGCTTAATTAGTTGACAAGATTGAAAGGCCTCATCAATACATTGCAAAAATGAAATGTATTCTAAGAATTGTCCCGATTCTTACTTTGTACAACATAAATTACCGTTTCATTTTTGCAATGCATTTCTAATATGAAACGGTAATTTATGTTTTAATATTTAATTCCCTGATTTTCCTCCAAAGCGTAGTTGTGCTTATTTCAAGTAAATTTGCGGCCTCAACTCTTTTTCCCTTTGTTGTTTCTAGGGCCCTTTCGATTACTTTTTTTTCATACTCTGATAATATCGCTGATAACCCCCGATTTATATCTACCACCTTCCCAATATTAAATTTAATATCTAAATGATCCTTGGTTATGTATCTGTCATTTCTCACTATGTTGAAAGCTTTTTCTATGCAATTTACTAGTTCCCTTACATTTCCAGGCCAATCATATTGCATAAGTTCTTTTGTTGCACTGGCATCTATACCTTTGACAAATTTCCCAAAAGTAATATTCATCTTTTTAACTATTTCGTTAGCTATAAGGGGTATATCTTCTCTTATCCGGCGGAGCGGTAATAATTTTATGTCAAATACATTTAAACGGAAAAATAAATCCTGTCGAAACTTCCCGTCTGCCACCATAGTGTCCAATGGTTTATTTGTTGATACTATTACACGTATATCAATAGGAATGACTTTTTTGCCACCTATTCGCACAATTTCTCGCTCTTGCAGAACCCTTAAAAGCTTTGCTTGCAAATCAATTTCCATTTCACTGATCTCGTCTAAATATAGAGTTCCCGTATTGGCTTGTTCGAACACGCCCGGGTTACCACCCTTTTTTGCACCTGTGAAAGCACCGCTTTCATATCCGAAAAGTTCGCTTTCTATTAATGAAGAAGGTATGGCGGCACAATTTATTGCAACGAAAGGTTTATCATACCGTTCGCTAGCATTATGTATTGCGTGGGCGAACAGTTCTTTTCCTGTTCCCGTTTCCCCATAAATCAATACATTTGAGTGAGACATAGCCGCCAATTTTGCGTTTTCCTTAACTTTTTTCATTGGACCGCTGTTACCTATAATATCCGAAAAAGTGTACTTTGCAGTTTGATGCTTCCTCACTTCAGTAACAAGCTTATTGCTTCTTTGCACCATTTCCTCATTATTAAACCCAAAACCGAATTCCTTGGTTATAGGAATTCTTACGGCCATTGCACCTCTAACAGATGAAGACTTGCCGACAACAGGTTTTTGAATAGTCATTGCCTTTTCTGCAGCCTTGCTTAGCAGGCCCAAATTTTTTTCATCTACATTACCTTTAGAATCAACAGTAGCTATCCTTTTCCCCCAACTATCAAAAACCACTGCTTCTCCCCCAGCAACTCTGGCTATAAAAGGCAATGAATCTATTAGGGATAATTTTAAATCATTGTTTCGCTTGGCTCTTTCAATATTACTACAGGCTAAAACGTATTTGCCTATTGGTAGGCACCAAGATTCTGCCCCTTCATCTAGTTGCGATGAGCCACAAACTACCTCACCCGTTTGGGCCGCCTCTTTTGCAAGACTAAATACCACACCTTCCAAAGACTTTATTTCATGGCCTGATGAATTAACAGTTTTAAATCTCACTCCATTTTCATCAGTTACAGTAGCGTAGCCTCCTGTTACTTTCGCTAAAACCTCCAAAGAGTCAAGTAAAACCTTCAGTATACCTTCGTTATTCATCAAGAATATCTCCCTCCCGTATCATGTAAATAGGCGAAAACCGGTCTTTGGTCCTATATGGTCGAACTCGGGGACCTTAATATATATTGTATCACAACCTTACCTCAACACAATCCCCTGCTTTAATAGAATCTTTTGTTACATGGGAGTCAAGGGCTATGATATTTATGCCATGGTTTTTTGCATTTATGAGTGTGTCGGCAAATGCTTTGTGTGTTTTTATATTTGGTGTGAAATAAAGTACATTTTCCATCTGGATTATAAATACCATCCAACTTTCGTAGCCGGCGTCTATACAGTCGATTAGATGGTTTATGTGTTTGA
>CAYMGK010000192.1:0-3251 GCA_964389965.1 uncultured Clostridia bacterium
CAGTGCTTAATGATTTTTGGAAGGGACTTGAGACCCTTTCGAAAGACGCCTCCTCGCAGGAAGCCCGAGAAACAGTGAAAGAGCGCGGTGTTACACTATCGAGCACTATTAACCATGCTGTAACACAAATCAACGATATAGTAGAGGATATTAATTTCAGGATTTCCGTAAAAGTAAATGAGATCAACAGTATTGGTCGGCAAATATCCAATCTCAATTTGCAAATTCGGCAGATGGAGACAGGTGGTGCTCCTACGGCGGATCTAAAAGACAAACGGGATATACTCCTTGATCAGCTATCAAACCTAGTCCAATTCGAAGCTTATGAAGACGAAAACGGCCTTTTTTCGGTAAATATCGGCGGTGCTATTTTAGTGAAAGGACCCGATAGTGCTAATATGGAATTTGATACATCTGTTTCAGATGGAAAAATCACCTGGAAAGAATACGATTCTGAAGTGCGAATAATAAAAGGTGAACTCAAGGGCCTTTTGGAGCTAAGGGATGATAGAATTAGAAATTATTTAGACCAACTGGATACATTCACCGCTACTTTTGTAGATGGATTCAATTCAATACACGAAAGTGGCTACAACCTGGATGGTGAAAAAGGTATAAGCTTTTTTGAATATGTAAATGGCGTTTTATCAGTAAATCCTGATATTGTAAAAAACCCCTCAAAAATTGCAGCGGCTCAAGTTAAAAGTGGTATTCCCAGTGATAACCGTGTCGCCTTACAGCTGGCAGATTTCAGGAATGAAATAATTGAAATAGATGATAGAAGCTGTACAATCGATGATTATTATGGGGCCCTCATTTCAAAAATCGGTGTAGATTCTCAGGAAGCCACTAGAGCGGCAGATAGCCAAGCTTTTATGGTAAGTCAGTTAAATGAGCGAAGACAGATGACTTCAAGTGTTTCCCTAGATGAAGAGATGACCAAAATGATCCAACACCTCCATGGATACAATGCGGCCAGCAGAATCGTAACAACGATAGATGAAATGCTTGAAACCGTAGTCAATCGCATGGGTATAACCGGAAGGTAGTGATAAAATATGAGAATAACCCAGTCAATGATAAATGAAAACTTCACACGCAATTTGATGCAAAACCTGAAGCGCTTAGGTGATATTAATGATATGATTGCTTCGAGAAAAAAGATACGCCGTCCTTCCGATGATCCGGTAAGTGCGGCTGTAGCTTTAAAACTTCGCAGGCAAATTGCTGCCATCGAACAGTATAACAGTAACGCCCAAGATGCCATAACTTGGATGAAAGACACGGAAACAGCCTTAGCTAATACAGGTGATATACTCCATCGTTTAAATGAACTTACCATTCAGGCTGCAAATGGTCCTTTAACACCTGATGACCGCCAAAAAATACTTTATGAAGTGAAAGAATTAAAGGACCAGATTTTTCAGGAAGCTAATTCCACCAGTATAAACAGACACTTATTTTCAGGATATAATACCGACAAACCCCCTTTCATCAAAGATGGGGATAAGGTTATTCCAAATCCTGATGTAATGAGACCTAATGGATTAGAAATTATCAATGTTGATGGAGAAGGAATAACAGATTCTATAAAAATAGATTTGCACAGTGTTGGTGATGAAGTTGCTATAGGGCAGTATAGAATAAGGGTAACTTTAAACGAAGGCAGTGATGATAATCCGACGGCAAACATAGAAATTTTCAAACTCGATGAAAATGGTGAGCTTAAAGAAGGCGATCCAGTGACTTTTTCCAATAAAGAAATTGTAGACGGGAACACCATTGAAATTAAAGACCCTGAACAGAATTGGGACTTTGTTTTAAATTTTGGGGTAAATTCCATCACCGATAATAGTCCCATGGATATAGATATTCAATTGACCTTAGAGGCTACTGAATACAATCTCAGTCAATCCGAACGTGTACCTGTAAATCTTCTTGGCTTTGAAATATTCGCTGACATTTTTGAAACCGTTGAAAGGCTCGAAACTGCTATAGAAGAAAATGATACTACTACCATATCCGATCAAATCTTGGAAGATATTAAAGACTCTACAGGGATAATCTTAAAATACCGAGCACAAATAGGGGCCCGCAGTAACCGTTTAGAGGCAACGGTTTTAAGACTTGATGCAAATGAAGTTGATTATTTAGAGCTCCTTTCAAACACAGAGGATATAGATTTGGCAAGAATGATAACTGAACTTAAAATGGAAGAGAGTGTGTATCGGGCTTCCCTTTCAGTTGGAGCAAGAATTATTCAACCGAGCTTGGTAGATTTTCTAAGATAAGGTACAGTGTCTGAATATATTAAGGGGAATTTACTATGCATATACATAATCTACATATTGAATTTGAATTCGGGAAAATAGGCATTAATACATATAAGGGGTATTTAGCTTCAAAGATGAACATCCAAGAGAATTTTACTATGGATGTCAAGACACCGAAAACCTTGGTTGCTAGCACATTTCCCGCTATAGAAGACATAGACACTTCCCATTGCAGAGCAGATATGGGTTATCCGCAGCCCCTTGCAGCAGCCTCAAAATGGTACAATGAGGCAAAGCTATATGTCCTAAAGTATATAGGGCACAAAGCCGCAGGTGGTGACTCGTTAGGTGCAGTGGAAAGAGGAATATCAATCGGTGATATAGTAGAAGGCGAGTCTTTTTCTAGCCAACCGGAAGTGAACATAGAAGCTGTGCCGAAAAGCCCTCCAAAGATTACTTTTAGACATGGTAGGGTAAAGCATAGCCTTTCGAAGGGAAATGTGAATGTTAAGATGGATATAACTAAAAAACCTGTAACTATGGAATATGACAGTGCAAGGGTTAATATTTTCATGGAAAAGAACCCCTATTTAAACATAAAAGTGGCACAGAAAAGTAAAAAAATAGACAGTACCGTGTAGGAGTGCATGCAATGACAATTAAAACCCGCTTCGGTGATATGGAAGTTGATGAAGAAAAGGTAATTACCTTTATAAATGGAATTATGGGTCTTGAGCAGTATAAAAAATACATACTTTTAGACCACCCAGGCACAGACGCCGTGAAATGGCTACAATCCCTTGACAAACCTGAAATTGCCTTACCAGTTACCAATCCGTCCTATTTTTACCCAGAATATGCCCCTAAGATATCCAATGAGGATTTCCTCCAGTTAAATATAAAATCCCCTAAAGAAACGGTTGTGTTGTGTGTAGTGACGATTCCAAAGGATTCAGATAAAATAACAATCAATCTCAA
>CAYMGK010000193.1:0-3241 GCA_964389965.1 uncultured Clostridia bacterium
CATATTTCGACTCCTTGGACTGTGATTATCTTATTATTCTACAAACCGCTTACCGAGTCCTGCCATTTATCTTATATCTCCTTTTTATAGGAAAAAACGTAATTTAGAAGGAAAAACACTCTCTGTGGTGTATATTATAGTAGTGTATATTATAGTGGGAGGAGTTAGTTATGAAAAAAATAAAGCAAACCCTACAACAAATAAAACCCCTTGATAAAGAAACCATGGAAAAAACCCAAGCAAGACTTGACGACCTTACAAAACCCCCAGGGAGCTTAGGTGTGCTTGAGAAAATCGCAAAACAAATCGCCGGAATCACGGGCCGTGTAATCCCTAAACTACCGATAAAAGCCGCTATAATAATGGCCGGAGATCATGGCATTGTTAAAGAAGGTGTTGCTGCATTTCCACAGGAAGTGACCGCCCAAATGATAATGAATTTTGTAAAAGGCGGTGCCGCCATGAGTGTGCTGACACAGCATGAAAACGCCAAGTTATACATAGTTGATATCGGTGTTGCAACAGAATTACCCAACACCCCTCATATTATTAAAAGAAAGGTGGCATATGGAACAAAAAACATGGTGAAGGGACCTGCTATGACCTTAAGTCAAGCTCTCCAGGCGATAGAAATTGGAATTGAGATAACAGGAAAAGCTATAAAAGACGGTGCAGGTATTATAGCTATTGGTGAAATGGGAATCGGAAATACTTCACCTAGCACAGCAATTATAGCAACTTACAGTGGGCTCCCAGTTAAAGCAGTTGTTGGTCGTGGAACAGGTGTTGATGAAAATGGGCTTAAAACCAAAGTAACCGCTATTGAGAAAGCCTTGGAAGTAAACAAGCCCAATCCAGACGATCCCTTTGAAGTCTTGGCAAAGGTCGGCGGTTTGGAAATAGCAGGTCTCGTAGGGGTTATACTAGCATGTGCCGCAAATCGGATACCGGTAATTATTGATGGATTTATTTCCGGAGCCGCCGCAGTAATAGCTGGAGAAATAGCACCATTAGCAAGGGACTATATGCTTGGTTCCCATCTTTCAAAAGAACCTGGTCATAAAGTGATTCTAGATTTTTTAGGTATCAAACCTATGTTGATAATGGATATGAGGTTAGGTGAAGGCACTGGTGCGGCCCTTGCCATGAATCTAGTAGATGCAAGTCTGAAGATATTAAAAGAAATGGCAACTTTTAGCGAAGCAGGTGTTACTACTAAACTGTAAAGAGAAAGATCTTTTATTTTTCTTATAAGTAATTTTTTTTTGGGAGGGAAACCCATGTTTTTCTTTGGCATTTTTGGCATTCAACAAAAAGATCGCATTATTAAAGAATTTGATAACATCATTTGTCCTGAATGTGGAAGGTATACTAGAGCAAAGCTCAGGGAGGTATATACATACTTTCATTTCTTTTTTATCCCATTATTTAAATGGAACAGACAATATTTCCTTCAGCTAAGATGCTGCGGCAGTTCGTATATGGTGGATTCCGATTATGTAGGGGAGCTAAAACAAAGGGGTGATGTGGATTTTGATCGCCTAAGAAAAATGCAAACACCCAAAAACATCTGCCAAAACTGTGGCAATCTATTAAACCCAAATTTCACATATTGTCCCTACTGCGGACAAAAGCGCCCTTAGTAACACACCGTTTAAGTAAATAAGGTCCTAGAATAACGGATTGTACTACTAAGGAAGTTGTTGTAATTTATACAAGTAGGAACCACTTACACTTAAATCAATCTCAGAATAACGTGCACTACTTTGGGGAAAATAGCCATAAGTTTTGTCAAAAAGTTTTTCATTACTGGAATCAAGGTTTTTTATATAACCCTAGAAGGAATTGCCATGTTGTTGTCGAATATGTATTAATAGCAAATATAACTATTATTAAAAAGGAGGGTTTTTTGTGGAATTAAAAGGTACTCAAACAGAAAAAAACCTAATGGAGGCCTTTGCTGGTGAGGCTATGGCCCGCTGTAAGTATGACTATTATGCCGCAATAGCCAAAAAAGAAGGATATGAACAAATTATGGGAGTATTCCTGGAAACTGCCTTTAATGAAAAAGAACATGCCAAAATGTGGGCTAAATTTCTAGGATTAATCGGAGATACTGAAAAAAACCTAGAAGACGCGGCATCAGGGGAAAACTACGAATGGACAGAAATGTACAAAGAGTTTGCAGCTACGGCTCGGGAAGAAGGTTTTAATAAAATTGCAGATTATTTCGACAGGGTAGCTGAAGTCGAAAAGGAACATGAGGAAAGATATCTCAAATTACTATCACGCTTGAGAGAGGGGTCTACATTCAAGCGCCAGAAACCAATTAAATGGCGCTGTAGAAATTGCGGTTTCATTCACGATGGTACTGAACCACCAGAAGTGTGTCCTGCATGTGACCATCCAAAGGCTTTTTATGAAGAAGCGGCATTTAACTACTAATAAACAAAAAAATAAATTGAAAAATACGGGTGACATGAAGTCACCCGTATTTTTCAATTAATTCAAAGTAGGCCGGCGATAAACAAGCCCTTTTAAGAGGGCATCTTGATTTCGTGACTTAGAACACAGGAACCAAATATTCATTGACCAATATCCCTTCTGTAATGCATTCCCTCAAAGCCTATTTGTAAAATACTTTTATATGCCTTTAGGCGAGCACTGTGTACATCCTTGCCAAGAGCAGTTACCCCAAGGACCCTTCCACCTGCGGTGATAATATTATCCTTTTCCATAGCTGTTCCCGCATGAAAGACAATACTTCCATCTTCCTCTGCCCTTTCAAGACCTGTTATGTTTTTGCCTGTTTCATAATGACCTGGATAACCCCCTGATGCTGCCACTACACATATAGCTGGCTCTTCCCTCCAGTTTATCTTAACTTCAGCTAACTTACCCAATATTGCTTTCTCAACAATATCTATTAGATCAGTCTTTAATCGGGGAATTACTGCTTGGGTTTCAGGATCACCAAAACGGCAGTTATACTCCAAGACTTTTGGCCCTTCTTTTGTAAGCATCAAACCGAAATATAAAACCCCTTTATAGGGTTTCCCTTCGTTGGCCATTGCATTAAGGGTTTGCTCGATAATATCTCTTTTTACGATTTTTGCAAGCTCAACATTGTAGGCAGGAGCTGGGGATATAGCACCCATACCACCGGTATTAGGACCCCTATTGCCATCGAAAACCCTTTTGTGATCCTGGCTACTCACCATGGGAACAGCAACTTTACCAT
>CAYMGK010000194.1:0-1489 GCA_964389965.1 uncultured Clostridia bacterium
TATATATGAGTGATTCAAGGGATAATATGGAAGTTGAAGTTGCACTTCAGTATAATGACTCCTACATAGAAACAGTGCTTTCCTTTGCTAACAACATAAATACCCGTGAAGGTGGGACTCATTTAAGCGGTTTTCGTGCTGCACTCACTCGCAGTGTAAATGAATATATCCGAAAGATGAATCTATTAAAAGAACAAGATCCAAACCTCTCCGGTGATGACGTGAGAGAGGGTCTTACTGGGATACTCAGTGTCAAGCTAACAAATCCCCAGTTTGAGGGTCAGACTAAAACCAAATTGGGCAATAGTGAAATGCGAGGAATGGTGGATTCCACAGTAGGTGAGGGGATAGCCCGGTTTTTGGAAGAAAATCCTGCCGTTGCACGGGCTATAGTCGACAAAGCCATTGGTGCTGCCAGGGCACGGGAAGCCGCTCGCAAGGCACGGGAACTGACCCGTCGAAAGAGTGTATTAGAGCGAACTACATTGCCAGGAAAACTTGCGGATTGCCGTGAAAGCGATCCCAGACTTTGTGAACTGTACATTGTTGAAGGTGAATCTGCGGGCGGTTCTGCCAAACAAGGTAGGGACCCGAGGATTCAAGCAATTTTGCCTCTCCGAGGTAAAATTTTAAATGTGGAAAAGGCACGGCTTGACAGAATTTTAAACAATGAAGAAATAACTGCCATGATTACAGCATTGGGTACAGGAATCAGTGATGAATTTGACATGGAAAAATTGCGCTATCATAAGATAATTCTCATGGCCGATGCCGATATAGATGGTGCTCATATACGGACTTTACTTTTAACATTTTTCTATAGGTATATGCAACCACTTGTTGAAGCTGGTAAAGTTTATATAGCCCAACCACCACTTTATAAAGTGGTGCAAGGCAAGAAAGAGCACTATGCCTTTGATGATGAAGAACTTACACAAATAATGGAGGATTTAGGTGATGGCGGAAGTAGGGCCGAAATAAAGCGATTCAAAGGTTTGGGTGAGATGATTGCTGAACAGCTTTGGGATACTACCATGAATCCTGAAAGTCGCACAATCCTAAGAGTCGGCTTAGAGGATGCAGTTGAAGCAGACGAGATTTTTACGGTCCTAATGGGTAACAAGGTTGAACCAAGGCGCCGATTTATTTTTGAACATGCCTCAGAAGTTCGAAATCTGGATATATAAAGGGAGGTGGAGCTAAATGACAAAACAAGCAGGTAAAGTAATTCCCGTAAAAATTGTAGATGAAAAAATCCTATATTGGCTATTCTATGAGTGTTATTGTAGGACGTGCTCTACCCGATGTGAGGGATGGTTTAAAACCCATTCATCGCAGAATTTTATATGCTATGAATGGACTTTCACTTACACCTGATAGACCTCATAGAAAATCAGCTACCATCGTTGGGGAAGTAATGGGAAATTACCACCCACATGGGGATACAGCCATATATAATGCAATGGTGCGCTTGGCACAGGATTTCTCA
>CAYMGK010000194.1:1499-1760 GCA_964389965.1 uncultured Clostridia bacterium
GGCCATGGTAACTTTGGTTCTATTGATGGTGATCCACCTGCGGCCATGCGATACACTGAAGCAAGAATGACTAGAATAGCCCTTGAAATGCTTCGTGATTTGAATAAGGATACTGTTGATTTTGTTCCAAACTATGATGAATCTAGAAAAGAACCCAATGTGCTGCCAGCACGTTTTCCAAACCTCTTAGTAAACGGATCATCCGGGATTGCTGTGGGTATGGCTACAAATATTCCACCACATAATCTCTCTGAGGTCATA
>CAYMGK010000194.1:1770-3179 GCA_964389965.1 uncultured Clostridia bacterium
TATGATGATTGACAATCCTTATGTTACGGTGGATGAACTAATGCAGGTTATTAAAGGGCCTGATTTTCCTACAAGTGCTTTGATTAAAGGTCGTAGTGGCATTAAAAATATGTACAATACAGGTAGGGGTTCTGTAATAATGCGTGCAAAAGCCACTATAGAGGCCATTGATTCTACACGCCACCGCATCATTGTTACGGAAATCCCATATATGGTAAATAAATCTCGCATGATAGAAAAGATAGCAGAACTGGTTCGCGATAAAAAGATAGAAGGTATATCAGATCTCAGGGATGAAAGTGATCGCAATGGAATCCGTATTGTTATGGATTTAAAAAGAGATGCAAATGCACATATAGTGTTAAATTTACTTTATAAACACACTCAAATGCAAAACACCTTTGGTGCCATCATGCTTGCCCTTGTGGATAATAAGCCCAAGGTGTTAAACCTTAGAGAAATAATTTATTATTATCTTGAACATCAAAAAGATGTAATTGTGCGCAGGACTAAATTCGATCTTGCCAAAGCAAAAGAGCGGGTGCATATTTTAGAGGGTCTGAGAATTGCACTTGATAATATTGATAAAGTAATTGCAATCATAAGAGGCTCCAAAGATGATGTGACTGCCCGTAATTCCCTTATAAAAACTTTTGGCCTTACTGAAAAACAGGCTCAGGTTATCCTTGACATGCGACTTAAACGCCTCACAGCACTAGAACGTGAGAAAATCGATGCAGAATATGAAAACCTTTTGGAAAGAATAAGATACTATGAAAGTATACTTGCAGACGAGCAGTTAGTACTTTCGATTATTCGGGAGGAAATACTTGAAATAAAAGCGAAATACGGTGATGAGCGCCGCACTCGCATAACTCACGATGAAGCGGAGTTAGACATAGAAGATCTCATAGTTGAGGAAGATATTGTACTGACACAGACTCATTTTGGATATGTAAAGCGGCTACCTCTTTCCACATACAGAAACCAACGCCGTGGTGGTCGGGGTATAATGGGTATTACCACAAGGGAAGAAGATTTTGTGGAACGAATTTTTGTTGCTACAACACACCATGTTGTAATGTTTTTTACAGATAAGGGAAATGTGTATAAACTCAAGGCTTACGAAATTCCGGAGTCGGGGCGCACTGCCCGAGGGACTGCAATAGTAAATCTACTTCCACTAAGACCTGATGAAAAAGTTAATGCCATGATAACAACAAAAGATTTTAAGGTGGCACGGTACTTAATTTTTGCTACAAAAAATGGCACTGTAAAGAAAACATTGTTATCAGAGTATTCAAGCCCTCGAAAGACAGGGCTAATAGCCATAACTCTTAAAAAAGGAGATAAATTAATTGGTGTGAGATTAGTGGATCGCGAAGATCAAATGATTCTAGGTACACATC
>CAYMGK010000195.1:0-3151 GCA_964389965.1 uncultured Clostridia bacterium
AGCCATGTACGGAGGGCCGGGGGATTTGCCCGAGTTGGCCGGTTTGAGCTTTACTTTGCTATAGTATGATGATATACTTTTTTTAGCAAATTTCTCAGAGAGAGAGGCTTTTTTATGGAAAGATTTACAGTATTATTGGCTTTGATGGCTCTTGATGCCGGCGGAGCTGAAACACATGCTGTTTCTCTTGCTAAGCAATTGAAGCGACGGGGTGTTCATGTAGTTGTGGCCTCACATGGTGGGAAATTAACAAAAATCCTTGATAATAATGGAATTCCACATTATATACTACCACTTGATAGGAAGTCACCTTTACATTTGGTACATTCTATTAAAGGACTTATGAGAATTATTAAAAAGCACAAGGTTGATATCATACATGCACATGCCCGTATCCCGGCTTGGATTTCTCAATGGGTGAGCACTATGACCGGGTGTCCCTATATAACCACTTCACATGGTATATATTCAACTAGCTGGGGAATGGATATTATCACTACATGGGGGCGGAAAGTCATTGCTGTCAGTGAAGATGTAAAAAAGCATTTAATAAATGGCTTTAAGGTTGACCCAAATAAAATCACTGTAGTTCCCAATGGTATTGACTTAAAGCAGTTTAACCCAAAGTTGGATTCGTCCCCTGTGGAAAAACAGTTGGAATTGGAACATGGGGATTTAAAGATCGTTTACATAAGCCGACTCATGGGAGCTAGAGGGGAAATCGCACTGCATTTGATAAAAGCATTGCCGGAAATTGAAAGAACCTTTCCCACAGCTAAATTAGTGATTGTAGGGGAAGGTGACAAATATTGGGCTATAAACCGACTTGCAACTGATTATAATTCAAAGTTCTCGGAAAAAAAAGTAATCGTCACTGGTGCCCGTTTAGATACACCTTTGCTTATGAATATGGCAGATGTAGCCGTCGGTGTGGGTCGGGTTGCGCTTGAGGCCATGGCAATGGAAAAGCCGGTAATAATAGCAGGTGAGGCCGGCTTTATGGGGATTTTAAACATGCAAAATTTTGGTGAAGCAAAGCGACATAACTTTAGCGGTCGTGATTCTGTAATGAAGACCGATGCCACAAATATGGCTAAATCCATAATAGAATTGTTAAATGATCAAGAACTTAGGAAGCAACTAGGGCTTTTTGGGAGACAGGTAGTTGCTAAACATTTTTCTATTGAGGTAATGACAGATGAAGTATTAAAAGTCTACCACCAGGTGATTGAGGGGGATAATAATGGGTTTGATAGATAAAAAAGGCAAAATCTTGGGATTGATCAATATCATAGATTTACTCGTCATATTATTGGTTGTTGCTGTTGTTGGAAGGTTTACTATGAAACAAAATCAAAGATCTGCAGGTGTGGTAACCAGAAACATCGAAGTGGTACTTCATGTAAAGGAAGTAAGGGATGCCACTGCCGATGTGATAGAAGTTGGAGATATTGTAAAAGAGACTAAAACCAATGGGGTTTTAGGTAAAGTTACAAATGTGAGAGTAGAGCCGTCTGATACTCTAGTTGAAACGGCAGACGGGAAAGTTGTTGTATACCCTAATCCCGTATATAAGGATATATATATAACAGTACTTGGCTCCGGCTCCGCCGGTGAAAACGCCATAGTCCTTGGTAGCAATGAAATCCGTGTGGGCACAACATTGCAGTTAAAAACCAATCTGTATTCAGTAACATCAACAGTCATGAAAATTGATTTGCAGTAAAACCTGTTCTTTTAGCGGTTATGAGGAGATTTGCGATGATGGAAAATGCGAATGCTTGGTTAAAAAATAGCTTATTTATAAATATAATTACATTTCTTTTTAGTAAGGAAGTGTGGCATCACAGCTATTTATATAGAATATTTTCCGGAATTAAAAATTTCATTGTGAAGATCTTACAGGGCAGTGTATTAGGGTCATGCTTTACTTATACGAACTGGGAAATGGGTGCAATAAAGCACAGTCGTTTCACGAACATTATTCAAAGACTCAATCAACCTGTGGACAAACTCTTCAATTTCTTAAATAATATTATAAAAAACAGCTATCTTTACAAAATTGTGTTGAAGGCGGTAAGGGTTTTTATTGAGACTCCGTTCTTGGCAATTACTCATATAGTAATGCCTTGGATTTTGTCAAATATCGTGCTAAAAGGTGTATTTGAGGGCAATAGGCCCAAGATGCTCTTATATGGTATTATAGTTTTATTATTGTCATTTTTACTATCATCAGTTAAAGTTTCCCTAGGCTCACTCTTTGATTCAAGTGGAATGTGGAAATCAATCGAATGGTTTTTTGACAAAAAAGTGTTGGGTTTGTCAAATGGGCAAGGCTTTACAAAAACTCTGACAAATGAGAGTAGGCTGGATTTAGTTTCAGTTGGTATTATAGGTGGTATTCTTTACTATTTGTTACCTAGCACTACTTTCATGAAATTATTCGGCCTTATAATCGTTTCAATGCTTATATACATGTGGCCTGAATTAGGACTGGCATTCGTTGCATTCATGCTACCTTTAGCACCTACTACATACACAGTTGGTATTATAAGTCTTACATTTTTATCTGTCTTATTAAATAAAAATAATTTCAAAGGTGTTTTGCCGACGAATATTGTGCCTGCAACGCTTTTCTTGGTATCTGCCATATTAGCGGCAGTGTTTTCAGTTATGCGCACTGAAAGTTTAAAAACCCTCCCACTTTATGCGGCATATTTCATGATATTTTACTGTACTTCTGTTTTATTTAAAAACAAGAAAACTGTTAAGACAGTAATCATGTTTTTACTTATATCAACTTTTATGCTTTCACTTTTAGGTATTTATCAATTCTTTTTTGTGAAGATACCTACAGCCGAAGCTTGGGTGGATGTTGAGCAATTTCCGGAACTGGGCACACGGGTATATGCAACTCTGGAGAATCCCAATGTTTTGGGGGAATACTTGGGCCTGGCTGCTCCACTAGTACTAGGCTGTATCTGGGCGTCGGATAAATTCCGGCAAAGATTTTTTTTCACAGGGCTTTTAGGTGTAGTGACACTTTGCCTTGTCTTGACGTTTTCTAGAGGGGCTTGGCTCGGGTTGGCTGTATCTGTTTTGGCTTTTGTGTTGCTCAAAGAACCACGGCTTTTAGTATTGATTGTGATTG
>CAYMGK010000196.1:0-3114 GCA_964389965.1 uncultured Clostridia bacterium
TCATTAAAATCCACACGACCAGAAAGTAAGCGAGAAAGATGTTCATAAATTTTAATACCTTTCAAACTAGTAGGAATACTGATATTTTGTCCAACATCTAAGCGTTGTCTTCTTAATGCAGTAGTACCATCGGCAATTTCAGACACAACCAACATAGTTCTGTCAGGTACATAGAAACTATTTTGGTCTCCCAAATTTAGATTTTTATACTCCACAAATTGATGGAAGAAACTATCTTCAGGAAGTCCTTCTAATACGGTATTTTCAAGAATTTGCTCAATAATCTCAAACATTTCTACTCTGTTTCTACGTAAAGACCTAAAATCTAATTTAGTAGAACCCCCGTTCAGGTCGATAAAAGCCTGACGTAAAACTTCATTTGTGTCATTTTTGGAATATTGTTCAGGTAATCTATTTTTATAGTTTTGTTTTGCTAATTTAATTAATTTTTGAGTATCACTCATGTTATTATTCCTCCCTTTTATAATTTTAATTTAATAATTATTGAATTGATTGAACTTCAATTACATTCAATACTACACCTGCAACAGTTTCTCTAGCAATAATCTTACCATAGCAAACTTCATTAGAAGCTATAGTAGCAACCTCTGTCCATTTAGTCCCTGTAGCTGAAGGTACTACAAAACTACCAACAACGGGTGCCTCTGCACCACTAATTTGAGTAATACAAGCATCGGAAACAGATAAAGTATCACCCACTTGAAGTTGTAATAAAGTAATATTCTCCCCTGCTTCATTTCTAAACTCTTTCAATGCACCTGTTGATTTTAAAGTTTCGTCATAGATAACTTCAGGTGTACCTACTACATAAAGATTTTTAGCAGTTACAGCACCAGGGGCAACAACTTTCCATAGTTCTCTTTCACCAGAAATTAAACTGTCAAGTTTTACAATATTACCATTTTCAATTGCAGTTGCGGTTGTTCCAACATAATAACGACCAGATTTAATACTCCCATCTTTAGTTGCTTTCATATTGTCACTTCTGAATACGCCATAATTATTAGCCATAATTAAAATTCCTCCTTTAATTTACTTTTTTAGTTTTTTAGATATTTTTCAAACAAATCTGTAAATTCATCCTTTTGTTCTTGAGTTTTACTAAATTCAATTTTCACTTTATTTTGTTTAGGTTTAATAGAAAAATTCGCATTTTTCTTCCCTAGAATTACAAAACACTCTTTTTCTAAATCTTCTAAATTAAATTCAGAAGTTTTAGTTTTGAGCGCTTCATATTCTTCTACACCTTTAAGTTTTTCATCAAATTGTGCAAATAAAGAATTTTCTGCTTCTTTGCGTTGATTAACGAGTGTTTCTTTTTCAAAGTTTTCAAGTCGTTCTACTTCAGAATTTGGAGTTGAATAATTAATTTTGTATTCATCAAATTCTTCTTTTAGTTTTTCATATTCAACAGTAGCATTATTTCTCTCTTCTTGAATTTTTTGATTTTCTTCAAGTGTAAGCCATGTTAGAACCATCTCTTCAAATTCACTAGTAATGGTTGCTGTTAAAGTTTCTTCATCAAAAGTATAAGTATATCTACCGTATGTATTTTCATAATTATCTGCTGTCCAAATGGTTCTTTCTACATACACATACTCATCATCAAAATCAGAAACCCAATAATATTCTTCACGAATTAAATTACCATCTTCATCTCTTTCAATTTTTGGGTCTAAAGCATTATTAAGTGCATCTCTCTTTTGACGGTATGTAGCTGAGAAAGAAACTTCTTTCTTATCTTCTTCTTTAGTAAATTCTTTTAATTTTTCTTCCAAATCTTCAAGAGAAATTTCTTCTATGCTAAAATTCAATTCTTCAACAACTAAATTATATTTAGCAATAAGTTCTAATTTTTCATCCAATTTCTTATCCTCCTTTACTGAGAAATTTATATTATCAACTTCTAAATTAGAAGATTGATTTTGTAAATTAAATTTCTTTAACTCACTCAGCATTTCATTAAATTGTTCTTTAAACTCTTCCTTATTAAAACTATATGTTGTTACAGAAGAGGATTCAAAGCATGGTTCTACATCTTCACCAAGAATACAAAAAGCTGAAAAAACAAAATCATCTATAGCATATAAGTCTTTGTCATTTATCTTTTTGAATTCTCCCTTAGATATTTCAATTTCCATCGACTGATTTTTTGAATTTTCAACAACAGAATTTAATTCTTCATATCTCCCTGTCCATAAATATCCTGTAGCACAAAGATATGTATTTACTGTTCCATCTTCTTCAACAACATCTTCCCATGTAATTTCAGAACTTTCATTGATAACTCCATATGGTTTGGTGGTATGTATATATTTAATACCTTTATCAGATATTTCTATTTTTCCACCATGAGAACCAAAATCATCTGCTGATTCAATAAATTCACCTATAATTGGACAATTATAGATGGTAGGAAGTGCTTTCTCAAAAGCCTCTTTAGATATATAAGAGTTATTTCTATTCTCACCTGTATAAGCAATTCTAATTTTAACTTTAGAAAAAAGAGGATTTATCTTTTCAATGTTTGTGTCAAAATACGCTTTAACCCTTAACTGTTTTAAATCCTTCAAATTTTCACCTCCTTTAAAACCTCATCAAGTTGGATATAAAATATTTATCTTTTTGAAGGATATCAAATTTAACTTCTGGTTTATATTCAAAAACATATGCAGTTTGATCTTGCATATTTTCTGATTTAATAAATTTATATCCTTTTGATAAGAGGTTGTTTTTTGTTTCTTCGTCTAAACAATAAATGAAAGACAATATTAAACCTCCTTTAGTTCAAGTAAATCAATCTCTATTCTCAGGTTCATTACTACCTAGATCATCACCTATTTCTGTTATTTCCTCTATATCATCACCATTATCTGGTCTACCACCTTTATCATCATTTGAGTTAGTTTGATATGAAGAAGAGAGGGGGATGAATTTATCAGTAATACCCATTACATCATTTTCTAGCAATATAGAATTTTGTAAATCTGAAGGACTTAACCCTAATGAAGCACAAAAATGTCTTTTAACTGGCAATCCCAAAGTGCTTGCATCTTTATATTTATCTATCATATCTTTACGATTATGTTCGGT
>CAYMGK010000197.1:0-3112 GCA_964389965.1 uncultured Clostridia bacterium
GGTTTTTTGGCGTAGAAAAGCGCATTGTTATTAGAGATGATAGCGGACGGGTCAAGACTATTGATCTTAAGATTCCCGCCGGAATTATGCCTGGGGAAAAAATTAAATTAGCAGGTCAGGGTCAACCAGGAACAGGTAGTGGTAAAAGCGGAGATCTGTATTTGAAAGTCCGATTTAAGCCAGGCCGATTTCAAATCAAGGGATTTGACCTTGAGGGAAATATTAGACTTACCCCATGGGAAGCCGCTTTAGGTGCTCAAGTGCCTTATGATACCATCGATGGAAAGATTAGTATAAGAATTCCAGCAGGTGTTCAAACTGGAAGTAAGATTAGAGTGGTGGGAAAGGGATATAAGGCTCGTAGCGGTAAGCGGGGCAACCTTTTAGTAAAAATAAATATTGTCAATCCCAAAATCCTTTCTTCAAAGGAGCAAGAACTTTATAAAGAATTGGGCTTAGTATCAAAGTTCAAGCCCTTAAGACAATAAAAGCCGTAAAATCGTCCCTTATTTTACGGCTTTTATTTTTATAAGAAGGAAATACACAAAATTTGTAGAAATAAGTTAATAAGTGTGAAAATTTGAATGAAGGGGTGGTGTCTTCATGGTAAATGCGTTTTCAGTGTTTTTGACTTAAGTATAATACTTTAACTATCTTAAGAAATATATGTGACCTGACCGTGAGTTAAAAATTTAGCTTTGTTATTTTGGGGGGCTCTAAGTATGTGTAAGCGGAATTGCTTAAACGCAAAAAGGGGAATGGGGCCTTGTTTCTTAAACGGGGGGTTTAGGGGAAGTTGTTATCTTTTTGAACAAACCTTTTAACCCTGTTTGCTATGAAATTTAGTAGTTAATTATTTATACTTAGGACCAGTATCGCTATGTTTAACTGTTCTAGGGATCTGCAGGATCTTTGGTCCGTACTCCAACAACCTTAAATTGCCACATAATGTCGTAACAAAGGGCGAATCTGTGAACACAATGAAGATGGCAATAATACAATAATACGCTATAATCCGGTTTTATATTTACAAAAGGGTGATACTTTTGACGTATAAGGAGATAACCCGCGTTATTATTGGGGAAAAAGGGGAAATTAAAGATAATAAGAGCAAAGTGCATGAAGTTGTGAAGGATTGTTTTGATATTAGCACATTGGCTACAAGTTCGGAAAAGGGACTTTTTCTCTTATTAGATGAGGACGGAATTGTGTTAGCTGTGAACAATATGAATTATAAACAACTAGTTGGATACCACATTAAACCGAAATATTTGACCTATTCAAAATCACCTGAGCCTTTGAAAAGGACTATTAAAAGCAAACACCAGAGTTATGAGATTTGTTTTTTTCAAACGAAGACTGTATTAAATAAAAAATTGAAGACATACGTATTTTTATTTAAGCATTTGATACTAAAATAGTAGATATCTTTAACGATTGTGTCAGTCGGTTTTTGAAAAGCATCGACGTAATAAATAAATATTTAAATAACGCTACTTTCTTTTTACAATGCTTAGATTTTGTTGACGAAGGAATTTGTATATGTGATGAATACGGACGCTTGATTTATCATAACAAACCTACGTTAAAAATAATGGGAAAAAGAGTGGTAAATGTACTCAATAAAAAGATGGAAGACTTTTGTGATATCAAGCCTTTGCTTTATCAAGTTATGGAAAGCAAAAGGAAAATAATAGATGCTGAATATAACTTTAATTTTAATGGGAAAACAGTACACATGATTAGTTCTGGTTACCCAATATTTGACAATAGTGGCGAAGTGGTCGGTGCTATAGATATATTTAGGGGGATTGAGCGCTCAAGAAAACTTGCAAATGTAATTGCGGGGTACAATGCGTCATATGAATTCGAAGACATAATCGGGGAAAGCAACAAAATAAAAGAAACAATAAAATTGGCAAAATCGTTTTCTTGTAACAAAGAGAATATCTTAATCAAAGGGGAAAGTGGTACAGGCAAAGAATTGTTTGCACAATCTATTCACAATTATGGCTATCGCAAAAAAAACCCCTTTATAGCAATAAATTGCGCTAACCTCCCTAACGAACTTATTGAAAGCGAATTATTTGGTTACGAGGAAGGTGCTTTTACTGGAGCGAGGGGCGGAGGCAAACCGGGAAAATTCGAGCTGGCCGGTGGAGGCACATTATTTTTGGATGAAATTGGTGAAATGCAATACCATTTACAAGCCAAGCTTTTAAGAGCAATAGAAACAAAAAGCATAGTTAGGCTTGGCGGAAGCAAACCAATTAAAATTGATGCAAGGATCATAGCGGCAACGAATAGAGATTTAAAGGCTATGATGGACAAGGGCCAGTTTAGGCAGGACCTATATTATAGACTTACAGTCTTAACATTAAACATTCCTCCTTTAAATCAAAGGAGCGATGACCTACTAAAGTTAGCGGAATACTTTATCGAAAAGATAGGTCTTAAATATGGAAAGAAAATCACAGGAATTGAAAGCAATGCGAAAAACATGCTATTGGCAAATCACTGGCCCGGAAATGTGAGAGAATTAGAGAACTTAATGTCAAGGGCAGTTTTTATCTGTGATACAAATTACATCTCTAAGAATCATTTAATAAAAGCGGGTCTTGATGAAGTTGCAATAGTCAAAAACAAGCAAATCCCCAATAAAAAGGAATTAAAGGAGATAAACAGAGAAATTATTTTAGAAACATTGAAACTGACAAATGGAAACAAAAAAAGGGCCGCAGAACTTTTAGGAATATCAAGACAAACGATTTATAGGACCCTAAGATGATGTAACATATTGTTACATGTAATATATTGTTACATGTAACAATATGTACATCTTGTAAACAGAAAACATATTTTTAGGTAGTTTTGTCGTTTTTAACAGAGGGTGTAACTAAAACCATTATTTTTACATTACACCCTCTGTTATTTATATTGGTATTTTTAAAGTGATCCTGGAGCTAGTGCAACTTAAGTATTTTACGCTTTTACAGCAAATTAATCTACAATACGCCAAAATCCGGCTCCTAATTATTTTGATGAAAAGTAAAGTTTTTTGCGAGTTCCACGAAACAAACAACGAAATTATTAAGGTAAACTCAAGCCAATA
>CAYMGK010000198.1:0-3106 GCA_964389965.1 uncultured Clostridia bacterium
TGTGGCATAACTTTTTCACCTCAAATTTTTTCCTAGAAGGGTTTTTATACTGAAACCAGTCTTAATTCCTGCATAGAATTAGTTTTCACATAGGAGTCGACCTTCTTAAAGCACTTCTTTGCTAATGTGAGGGCTTCGTTCGGTGCTATATCACTCAATAACCCAATCGCAGATAGAATATATTCTTTATCTACCAGCATTTTGGGGGTTATCGGTGCCAATACCTGTGGATTTTTCCGGTCATATATTCCACAACTTAATATTTCCTTTGGATTGTCGCTATGTGCAAGCACACCTCCAGTGCCTATCATAAAGTCCAATTCCGTCAAATCCTTGCCATATTGGACATAGGCCGTTCCCAAGGGGCTGTAAACTGTTTCAATGCGTCCTACATGTCGCTGGATTGCAAGCTTAACAGCCGATCCGGCAATCAGGCGATCAATCTTTTGTCCTAATTCATCTTTGGGTATATAATCTACATCATTGCTAATCTTGCTAATATAGTCCAAGATATCCTTTTCCGCTATCTCATTTTGGGTATTGTTTAACATGTTATGAATGCCCACGGATTTCACTACAGAGGCGGCACTGTAGCGCATTCCCAGGTCACCTTCGACGGTCCTCTTTACAAACGGCTCCTCAAGTCCCTTTAGAATCACTCCTGATTTCGTAGGTGTTCCCACTGCTACAGAATCAACATCAGTTGTAGCCCCACCTATATCAACTACCATAATCTCGCCTAAGCCTTCTTGCCGATTTGTCCCCTTGGCTATGAGTTCCGCTGCCCCCATTACTGCCGAAGGTGTTGGGATTATATCATTATCAGTATATTGACTTACTTTATAAAGGCCTTTTGCATAGATTATTTTATCTAAAAATACATTTCTGATGGTCTTTCTCACAGGTTCTATATTTAAGTATTCCAATTTTGGCATTACATTTTCGGTTATATGGACTTCCTTATGTGCTGTTTTAAGCGTTTTCTCAACTATGGGTGCTGCAACTTTATTTCCGGCTACTATTATTGGCGTATTAAGGTCCAATTTGGCGAGTTTTTTGGAATTTTGGATAATAACATTTTTATTGCCACCATCGGTGCCCCCGGCAAGGAGAATTAAATCAGGTGAATATGTTGAAATTTGCTGTAATTCTGTATCAGTCAACTCATGGCAAAATACATGACCAACCTTGGCCCCTGCACCAAGTGCCGCCCTCTTGGCAGCCTCAACAGTCAAATCTGGCACGAGGCCTATAGCCACCATCTTTAACCCACCGGCAGCGCTGCTACATGCCAGCTTATACTTTGCATCTTCTGGGTCGACTCCCGTCTTTTTCAATTCCCTCAGTGCCTTATTCACTCCGATGTTTACATCTTCACATACGGTTGTCACTGTTTTGGCCTTAGCTTTGATTTCCACTGACTTCAGATCTACTGCAGTGACTTTTGTGTAAGTACTGCCAATATCCATCAATAAAGCCAGTTCCATATTCTCACCTCACTATAGTGCACAATATTGTTTCCCTTTTAGTCTCAGATCATGTTTTAAATCCCTTATGGCTACATCCGGTAAGGTCCCCGGTGGGTAGACCCTATCAAAGCCCATATTAATAAATATATTTTCTGTTTGCTCCCAAGCCTGTTTTCCTATAACCAAATTGCCACCAATGTACAAGAGCACGTGGTCTAGACCTGCTTCCATACATTTTTCTTTAAACCCCCTACAATCTAGTTCCCCATGACCATATAGGGAAGAGACCAAAATGGCATCTGCATCGGTTTCGATGGCGGCGTTTATAAAGTCCGTCTGAGATGATAAAACTCCAATGTTTACAACATTAAATCCTGCTTCAATAAAGGCTTCTTCCAGAATCCTTATACCAATAGCATGGACATCTGATCCAATAACACCAATTACAATGATGCCTTTTGACTTTGATTTCATGTTGATATCACCCCATGTAATTTATTATGTAATATATTTCTCAAAATGTAGGGAAGGTGGGGATAATCGTATTCAGAATGTTCCGTATATTTGTGTGCCAGTTTTGCTGTATTCAATTGGACAGTAGGGCTCTAGTAATGCTTTGGTTATATGGAACATATTATTTGATGCGAGAAAGACGTGTAAAGAAAACACCATTTATTTGATGCGAGAAAGACGTGTAAAGAAAACACCATCGCTTTGGACTTTTTCTCGGACCCTCCGGTATTTGTATGGTTTGTATACAATATGCACGATTATGCGTAGGTACCCTTCCCTATTATTACTATAGAATATATTTTTGTTTAATGCCACTGATTATTTTAAACTACTTCCACAGTGGCTACAAAAAGCACTGTCTTTGTCTACTTTTTTATTACAGGATGGGCATTTCATATCTTTTGTTTCAATTTCACTCTTTGCTTCAATTTCACTTTCTTTTTCAATTATTTCCGCACCGCATTTTTCACAGTACTTGGCATCTGTTGGGTTTGGATTATTGCATTTGGGACACAGTTTACTACCGTCATCTTTTGCTTGTAATTTAGCTGAGAGTTCTGCCTTTTCCTTTTCTATTTGTTCTATTTTTTTACAAATTTTTATTAGGTCTTCCTCATAATCAGTCCCTTTAATATAGTGGCTGTATACAACGGAGCCTAATTGTTTCTTCATTTCTTCAATATGTCCATTGAGACGGACTATGTCTAGTCTTATCCGAGCAGTTTCAGCTACACCGGCTGCTTTGTATGTGAAGACTTCTGTTTGTTTTTTGATTTTATCAAATATGCTCATATTTGCGCCTCCTAGTAGTTTTTGTTTATATATTTATCTTATTGTCAACATTATGAAAGTGTGTGCTTGGTTCTTGATTAATTGGAATAAAATTAGTCTATTGGAATTAGTTATAGTCATGGAATCGGTCATAGTTTATTTCGACATAATGTAGGTCTTTTCCTTTTTTTGATGTTGATTTTCATATAGAAAGGTCCTCCGGTGAAACTCATAGCAACTTCCCCTGGAAGTAATGCCCATGTTCTATAGACTTGGGCCTTGTCTTTCCCTTTCATTTGTAGTGACGTCTATCGACAAAAGGCCTTGTCTTTCCCTTTAGATTGTATGAAAAT
>CAYMGK010000199.1:0-3086 GCA_964389965.1 uncultured Clostridia bacterium
GGTAGCCCAATAATATTTGCCCAACCCCGTCCGGGGTTAAATGAAAAGATTTTTATCCTCTATAAGTTCAGGACAATGACTGATGAGCGTGATGAAAAGGGTGAACTGCTCCCCGATGAACAGCGTTTAACCCCCTTTGGCAAGTTTTTGCGCTCCACCTCCCTTGATGAGCTCCCAGAACTCTGGAACATTCTCAAGGGGGAAATGAGTTTTGTCGGGCCGAGGCCGTTGTCTGTGAATTATCTTCCATATTATACGGAAAAAGAAAGGCAACGCCATTATGCCAGACCGGGCCTAACGGGGCTTGCTCAAGTTAATGGAAGAAATACAATAGCGTGGGAAAAACGTTTTGAATATGACATCGAATATATCGGGAAAATTTCCTTCCGCTTGGATTTGCTCATCTTAATACATACTTTGATTATAGTTTTAAAAAGAAGTGATATCGGTAGTGTGGGTACTGAAAGCCAACGTAATTTTAGTGACTATAGATTGGAATTCCTTGAGGGGATAAAAGATGAGTAAGGAAATTGGTAGCGAGTTTTGGCTCGAATTTTTACCGGAAAATAGTATAAAAACTGTCCCGGCTTGGCTTAAGAATTTCGGGGATGTTACATTTACATCCTCCGGAAGGGGTGCTATTTCCCTCATGTTGGAAGAAATTGGGGAATTGCCCAATAAATCTGCACTATTACCTTCCTATATTTGCCAATCCGTGGTAATGCCATTTGTAAAAAAGGGATATATATGTAAGTTTTACGATATTAATCCCGATCTTACACCTGATTTAGATAGTATAAAAAAGGCTGGGACACCTGGAATATTCTTTCACCTTGGTTATTTTGGGTTTCCAACGAACTATGTACTCGCTGATGTTGTAGATGAACTCTCTAGTAAGGGTGTTGTGATTGTTGAAGATGTTACACATACATTATTTTCGGGAGTACCGAAATTTGAAGCAAACGATTATTACATTGCTAGTTTGAGGAAATGGTTGGGGCTACCAAGTGGTGGTGTCCTCATTGGCGCAAAAATCAAATTAGAAAGGGAACCATCCATTAATCCTTATTTTAGCCAACTTCGTGAGGTTGCTTTACTAACAAAAAAACATTATCGTGACCGGGGTAGCCACTTTTTGAAAGAAAAATACCGAACTTATTTCAAAAAAGCGGAGAGTTGGCTAAACTCCAATGTCGGTGCCTATTCCATGGATGATAAATCTCTTACCATTATAAATATGATTAATGTGGAACAATTAAGGGAAAAAAGATTCAATAATTTTGGATATCTATTTAAAGGTCTTTGTAATAATCCGATTATAGTTCCTATTTTTGATCTTCCGGATCCAGCCTTATGCCCATTTTTTATGCCGGTTTATGTTTTTTGTAATAGAAATAACATTCAAAGGTTCCTCGCTAAAGAGGCAGTATTTTGCCCTATCCATTGGGAAATACCTTTCCTTTCGTGTTTTAGGTTGGGAAATAAAACAAAGGGTATCTATCAGAATATATTATCTATCCCATGTGATCAAAGATATACTTTCTCTGATATGGGGAGAATTATTGAACTGCTTAATCATTATAGTGGTAGGTTTATGGAATAAAGGGGGTTTTAATAGGTTGGGGGGGCTCCGTGGTAAAAGATTACTAATATCGGGCGGACCTGCATTAGCGTGTGATATAGTAAAGAAAGCAAAAGAAATGGGTATTCATACAATTGTAACAGATTGGTATCCTGATTCACCGGCAAAAAAAATTGCCGATGAAAGTTATATGGTGAGTACAGCGGATATTAATGCAATGGTAGAGTTAGCAAAAAAATGCAAAATTGATGGGATCATAACTAGCTTTATTGATTCTAACCTTCAGAATGTGAGAAAGGTTTGCGACCATTTGGACCTACCATTTTATGCAACAAAAGAACAATTATGCACAACGACCAACAAAGCAAAATTTAAGGAGTTATGTAGAAAGTACGATATACCCGTGGTCAAAGAGTTTAAACTGGATAGATCCTTTTCTAGAAAGGATCTAGATAAGATCCAATATCCAGTAATTTTAAAACCTGTAGATGCCAGTGGCTCAAAAGGTATTGTTGTTTGTGACAATGAAAAAGAATTGCTCGAGGGTTATATGTACGCACTTTCAGAATCTAAAAGTCAAAAGGTTATAACGGAAAGGTTTATGAACACGAATATACCTGGGGTGAACATTGAATATATTATTTGCAATGGTGATATTCATTTGTCTGCAATGGGAGATTTATTTTTATACCACGAAAAAAGAAATATTGCTCCTCTGAGCAAGGCTGTATTTTATCCTTCTATCAGGTTGGATGAATACCGGAGGACTTTAGACTCTAAAGTAAAAAAGATGTTTGCATCGATAGGGTTAAAAAATGGGATCCTTTACATACAATCATTTTATAATAAAGATGGATTTCAATTCTATGAGATGGGTTATAGATTGGGGGGATTGCAAAGTTACCGGGCAATAGCAAAAGTTAATGGTATAGACCATTTGGAGATGCTGATACGTTACTCATTAACTGGAATCATGTGCGAAGGGGAAACTGAACGTAAAATAAGCCCCGAATTTGATTCGTATGCATGTGGCATGTATGTATTCATAAAACCCGGGAAAATACATTTAATAAAAGGATTAGAAAAAAATAGACATATTCCGGAGATTGTTAATATTATGCAGACCTACAAAGAGGGAGATTATTTACCAAGTCATGTGGAGGGAACCACTCAGCAAGTATTTGCAAGGTTGCATTTTGTTGCTGGGAGTAAATATAATCTCGAAAAGGCTATAAGATGGGCGCAAGATAATTTACGTGTTTATGATGAACATGGTCACAACATGATTGTCGGTAATTTCCAATTTGGTACTCTTTCAAGATTGTATAGTGGATGAGTGTGTTGGTATTTTGAATTAGTAGGTATCAACGTAATTCACGAGGAGCGGCAAATGGCGCCGTTAAAAGGTGATAAAATGATATCAATTTTCGGTATCGAAAAGCCTATAATATGGGATGAAATTATAAAGAGTTTTAATATACATGATGTATATTATCTCAGTTCA
>CAYMGK010000200.1:0-3018 GCA_964389965.1 uncultured Clostridia bacterium
CCAGCATCCCGCCCTGTGGAGCTCGGACTTTCCTCGGACATCAATGTCCGCGACCATCTGGCTTACTCGTTTTTATCAAATTATAATGGAATGTCATTATAACACATAAGAACTTGCTGTCAAATCACAAAATATTACATGTTCAGGTTTTTCTTTCACAAAAGGCCTCATCTATGCCACGATTTGCTAATTCATCAGCCCTTTTATTGTGTTCGCGTCGTACATGCTGAAAAGTAAAATTCCTAAATCCCTTTAATAGCTTACAGGCTTTACGGTAAAGAGGCTTAAGACCTTCGTTTTTTACTTTGTATTCACCCTTGATTTGCTTAACCATCAGTTCACTATCAGAAATGATATCTATTTCTCGAAAATTCATTTCAAGAGCCACTTTTAAAGCCTTAAGCATGGCAGTATATTCAGCTACATTGTTGGTGGCTTTACCAATATATTCATGAATTTCTTTTACAACATTATCTTGTTCATCAACAAATAAAATTCCAATTCCGGCATCTCCAGGATTCCCCCTTGAGGCACCGTCAGTATATGCTATAATTTTACTCATAGAACCTCCTGTTACACAAGCAACCTTCCACAATTTTCGCAGTAAATTATATTTTCGTGGCGCTGAACCTCTAAAACCAACATAACGGATATTTCCATCATACAGCCACTGCACTTTCCATCTACAACTCCTGCCACAGGATTGCGTTTAATTTTTTTGATTTTGTAGTATTTATCCAGAAGCTTAGGGGAAATCTTGATTTTAAGGCATCGTTTATGTCCCTGCAGCACTTGTAATTCTGCTTTTATCTTATCAATTTCTCGACTTGTTTGCAATTGTTTTTCACCATATTCTTTTTTCTTTTTGGCTACCAATTGTTTTTCTTTGGGTAGACTTAAATCCAAATCATCTATTTCTTCAAGAATTTCTAACGCCCTCTCTTCGTATTTTTCGATTTTTAATTGCATGACTTTTTGTTTTTCTTTTAATAAATTTAATTCTTTAACTGTGGTGACCTCACCACTGTAAATCCTTTCTTCTAATTGATTTATTGTTGCGTGAAATTCACTGATTTCCTGCTCTTTCCGTCTTAGTTCTTTTTCTAGAAAACTACTTTGTTCAGTTTTATCTTTTATGATTATCTCGAAATTATTTATCTCTTTTTTTAATACCTGTAAATACCCTAATGCCGGATGTTTTTTTACTGCGAGCTCAAGTGTTTCACATTTGTTTTCTATTTCCTGGAGTTTGTAAAGACTGCTTAATTCTTCTTTTATGATGATCCCCTCCCATTTTGAAAAAATAAAAAGAATAGGACAGGCCTATTCTCATATAATCACAAAAGGATCTTCTTCTTTAAATATAGATATTTCCACTTCTTTGTTTAAAATTTGCGTTTCACGCCTCACATAAGTCTTAAGCACTGGTAACAAAAGGTTTTCCGTAGAAAAATGGCCGGCATCTATTATCGCAAGACCTATGGCCTTTGCGTCAACAGCCTCATGGTATTTTAAATCTCCGGTAACAAAAACATCCGCATCAAAAAAAGCTGCCGTCTGAGCAAAATCACCACCGGCACCTCCGCAAACGGCAACTTTTGAAATATCTGCATTCATATCTCCTACTACCCTTACATGTGATACATTTAATCTTTGTTTTACCGTATCGCAAAATTCCTTTAATTTGACCGGCTTTTTGACATAACCAATACGGCCAAATCCGAATACATCTCCCTGATTTTCAAGAGGATAAATATCAAAAGCCACCTCTTCGTAAGGATGAGCCCTAAACATGGCATTTAAAACTTTTTTCTGCAGACTTTTAGGGAAAATCGTTTCAACCCTCACTTCATCGGTCTTTTCGAGTTTGCCCTTTTCGCCTATGAACGGTTTTGCGCTTGTTAATGGCCTAAAAGTTCCAACTCCCTTTGTATTAAAACTACAGTGGCTATAGTTCCCTATGTGCCCGGCACCGACATCCCCTATTGCATTTCTCACTATTTCTTCATAGCCATATGGTACATAAACCACAAGTTTTTTTAGCCTTTCAACATGAGTCTGTTTTAAAATCTTCGTTTTCTGTAATCCCAGAGTCCTTGCTAAAATATCATTTATTCCCCCGAGGGCAACATCCATATTAGTATGAGCAGAATAAATAACAATATCATTTTTAACTGCTTCATATACTATTTTACCTAAAGGTGTATCCCTTCTCAATGATTTCAAAGGCTTGAAAAAAAGGGGATGGTGTGCTATTATCATGTCAAAATCATTGTTTATTGCATAGACAACTGTTTCAAAAGTAATTGTCAGTGTAAGAAGTACCTTAGAGATATTCTTGGACGGCTCGCCTATTGCAAGCCCTGTATTGTCCCAATTTTGGGCGAGATTTTTAGGGGCCCATTTTTCAATTATTTGTATTAGTGTTTGACATGAAATCATATTTTACCTCCATCCATGATACATAGTATTAAAAACATCAACAAAAAAGTGGAGAAAAGCCCCCCACTATTTTTGCAGTTATTCAAGAAAGTCTTTTAGTTTTTTACTTCTACTTGGATGACGGAGTTTTCTTAAAGCTTTGGCCTCAATCTGTCGTATCCTCTCTCGAGTAACACCGAAAACTTGGCCCACTTCTTCTAAAGTCCTAGGCCGCCCGTCATCAAGGCCAAATCTAAGTCTTAAAACCCTTTCTTCCCGCGGTGTGAGTGTTTCTAAAACATCTTCCAACTGTTCTTTTAAAAGTAAGTAAGCAGCAGCATCTGCCGGAGCTAGGGCTTCATCATCGGGTATAAAATCTCCCAGAAAGCTATCTTCTTCTTCGCCAATAGGTGTTGCTAAGGAAACCGGTTCTTGTGCAATTTTCATTATTTCTCTAACTTTTTCAACGGATAATTCCATTTCTTCGGCTATTTCTTCAGGCGCCGGTTCCCGTCCCAATTCTTGTAGTAACTGTCTTTGTATTCGGATGAGCTTGTTTATAGTTTCCACCATATGCACTGGTATTCTTATAGTTCT
>CAYMGK010000201.1:0-765 GCA_964389965.1 uncultured Clostridia bacterium
TCACCGTATCTCGCTTAAATTGGTTAGCATAATAATCATCCATATTTACAATAACAGGACTCTTCACATGTTTTAAGTGATCCATTAAAGTTTTTCGAATCTCTACGTAATGGTAATCGGTTTTTTGATTTTGAAAGTATGTATACAGATCTGTATAGATAATACTATCAAACCATATATGCCTTAACATTTCGTGTACAATAGCTGTATAGGAGCACTCAACTACACCCAAGTGGATCTCTTGCTGTATGGCCTGGCGCAAAAGGGCATTGAGAGTAAGAGGATGAATAGCGTTTTCATATGTCCTATAGGGCTTATTCCCCATTTGGCAATAGAAAGCACCAATAATTACCCCCGATGTTTCCGAGGCATCCAATATGGATTTAATCATCCAACCAATGGTACTTTTCCCATGTGAACCTGTAATCCCAACTAACTTCATGCTTTGAGATGGATTGCGATAAAAGTTTCTAGTCACTGCTGATATAAAACGATTAACATGGTATGTTACTATAAAGGTTACATCATATGGAATGACTTCATATTCCCGCCCAATACATATGGCAGTAGCCCCTCTCTCAACGGCACATCTTATAGCCTCTTCATAGGGTAACTGGCTGCTGTCGGGACAGTAAATATATAAATACCCTTTTTCTACCTCTTGAGGATCGATTGAAATTCCTGTTACCTCCATTTTCCCGAATCCAATTAATTCGTAGACTGGTGTACTTGCCAGTAACTCACGCAAATGCATATAATTCCACC
>CAYMGK010000201.1:775-3013 GCA_964389965.1 uncultured Clostridia bacterium
ATATGGGTTTGTACTATTTGGTGGAAAAAAATCTATAATTCCACCTCTTATACTCGTATTATCTTACCGTTTTTCTTTTTTTGACATCCACAGAAATATGTCCTATGGTTTTTAGGGTAAATCTCTATTTAATAGCCTGTCTGTTTTTAAGGCTCTGTATTGATTATACCAATGTTCCAAAGAAAATGAAAGCACGATTTTGATAGTCCTCAAACAGTTAATCCAAGTTGATGGTAACACCTTCGATCCTACTTAATTTAGCCAATAAGCTTTCATATGTCATTCCATGGGGTAGCCTTACAAAAAACTTAGCTTGAATCCAGGGTTCATCACTAGCAACCATCTTGATGTCCCGTATTTGAACCTTCAGTTTTCCCATGAGTTCTGTCACTTTTGCAATCTGCCCAGGAACATTGAGCATATCTAATTCTATTTCTATTACCCCCGAACTTTTAAATAAACTCTCGATTTTTTTAAGAAGTATTAAAGTACTTTAGAGTTAAAAGTTAATACCACAATAAACCAATTTTTAAAATAGGAACATTAAACAAACCTTGCTATGCAGCACCTTTAAAGAATCGCCGTCTACGAGACTTCTGGTACCTATGAATATTCGATAAAGTCGCATAACTATTGAGATTGTCAATATTCATCCATACTTTTTGTCGCAATACAGATCGCACTGTTTCCACGGACGGATTTTCAGATGAACGTGTCCTCAGCCACCCCGAAAACTTACTCCATACTAATTCAGGAAAATTCAAAGATATCATTGATAAAATGCCCATGGCAATACAGCATAAGAATGTATATAACTCAATAGACCGCATAGTTGAAATAATTTTTTCTTTATCCTTGTTTTCCGTCACGGTGGAAAGATCACTGCTGGTTTTAAACCTTGAAAGTCTTGGCATAGCCAAAGTCCAAAAGTGATAAAAGAACCCACCTAAGTTTTGCTTAAGCATCTTGAAGGATACCTCAATCTTGAACCTATAGCTGTAAGCTAGAATAATCTTTTCAGGATCCATGGTCAAATCAGAACACATTAGAATCATTGTCTTTTCGTTAGTCTTGACCATAACAAACCTTAGCATTCTGCCTATAGGTTTCCAAAGGAGATCCCTGCAAAGGTACTTTACAATCTCTTCCTTGCCATATAAATTTATGGTGGTGGTTGTGAAGATATCTATGGCACTGTCAAAGAGCTCACTTAAAACCACTTTATTGCCGTACTTCCTTGGCCTACCACGTCCTCGTTTTTTAGGTTGTTCGGGTGGCTCAAAAGCAACCGTGTTTATCTTACCCCTCGTTATTAAGGTTACATCATCGGTTTCTTCATTGGCAACATTAAAAGCATCGCCACTAACGAAGAAGGCATCTAGGAGTATTATAGCTTTTTGGGATCCGTTTCTTGCAAATTTAGCAATCATTCTGATCATTTTGCTAACACTGGTATCCTTCTTTTCAGTCTCACTTGACATCTGGGATGTTGGCGTAAGAGATTCTTTAAGGCGATCTATCTCTTCAGTACCATCCTGAAGTTCAATGTCTACAGGGATGCATTGTATGGTCTTGCCTTCTGCTAAAACACCAGCCATTCCAAACTGATGCCCGAAGATATACTCTGCCTTACCAACATTTTCAGAATCTTGGTGGAGTTTTTTCACCCCCGGCATATGCCTTGCTTCTTTCGCAACCTTGATATGATCCCCGATAATAACTATAGAGTCTTCCATCTTAACAAGTTTCCCATATGAAACAACGATATCCTGCCACCTGCTTTTGATTCTATTAAGCTCAAAAGCCCGTGACCGGAAAAAGTGGAGCATTGACTCATAATAACGGGGATCGAGACTTAAACACCCTACGATGGAGGATATTCCCCTTAAGTCTGGCCTGATTAGAAATCCAACTATAATAACTACGAACCAGGCAAATGTTTCCTCCCTCTTGAAACATATGCGAAATTGGTGTAGAATTTCATCTATAAGCTTGAGCATGTGTTAACCTCCAGTAAACTTTTTGGTTATAAATTAAATTTACCATGGTTAACATAATGTTTCAAGCTTATTACATATCCAATTTATGGTTACAACTTTTAACTCTTAAGTACCTTTAACATGATATGATATATTTTGCAACATCCATAAAAATAATGGGAAATGTGTAACCATTCTTCCTCCTGGACACTTCTTAACAATATTGGAGTCCTCATTTACCTCAAATTTAATTCGATAA
>CAYMGK010000202.1:0-1843 GCA_964389965.1 uncultured Clostridia bacterium
GTAAATGTTTATAAACGCTTAAATAGTCTATTCCCAATCGTAAAAGTATACATGGCTACAGTACCAACATACCCCGGAGGATTTTGGACCTTTACTATGGGTTCTAAAAAATACTGGGAACCTAATCCCGATAAATTTGACAAAAACACTCGATATATAAATAAAAATATTATAAAAAGCTGTTTTGCAATGCCTGAATTCATGAAAAAATTATTAGATATGGATTGACTGATTTATCAAGAATGCGGCACTAATTGCCGACCTTTAAAAGGTCAGGACAGTGCCGCATTTTCAGTCAAAGGAAAAATTCTCCCGATGATGAAGACCTACCAAATTTGATACTGGGAATGTGAAGATTATGCCGGTACCCGGCTTTTTAAGTTTGCCGGCTTCAACGATTTCTTCAAATATTTGTTTGCATTTTTCTTTTTCCGTCAAAATGATGATAATCTCTTTTGAAGACTCAATATGCATGTTTAAAAACTTCTTGACTTCACTTTCTCCGGTGCCTCGACCGTATAATATAGTAGCTCCCTGGGCACCCACCTTTTTGGCTCGGTTTACCACATAATCCGCTTTTCCTCTCTCTACAATTGCCACAATGGCCAGCATCTCAAACACTTTTACACCTCCTAAATTCTTGTCAAAATCCCCAAGACCAAGACAGAAATTACCGCCCCCATAGAGGTAAGCCCTATAATGCCGAAACCGTTGAGCAATGGATCTGAAGTTTCCAAGATTTTTGAAAGGCCTAGGGATATAGCCATATTGAGCGGTATATTCACCGGGCCGGTAGTCGCACTGGCCGAGTCTATGGCAATATCCACAAATTCTCTGGGTGCAAAGTAACCTAATACAATTGTTACCAGTAGAATAGGGAAAAGAATAGTTTTAGTCGGAATGTTATTCAGAATCTTAACAATCCCTGTGCTCATTCCTATACCAAACCCGATGGCTACTGCATTTATCAAAATTTTAACCGGTATGCCCCCGGTAGAGATTTCCTCAACTTCCATGGCAAGAGTTCTAAGACCCGGTTCCACCAAGGTGGCAAAATACCCCACTATGAAAGCAAAGATGGCTATCAAATATTTATTGTTCATGAATACCAGGTTTCTTCCCACAGAATCACCCAGCGGAATAAGGCTCAGGGATACTCCGTTTAAAAACAGATGCAGGCCTACAATGCTAAGTACTGTTCCTAAAGCCAATGTCTTTATTTCTTGAATGGGCTTTCTCAAAATGAACAATTGGAAAAAGCATAAGAACAGCACTATAGGCAAAACATTTTTAGCTGTATCCCAAACAGCCTTTAATACCTCAAACAAGATCATCCATACTTTCTCCCCTTTCAGTATTTCTTTCATGGTCACCTTCTGGCTTTAAGGCACATATGTTATAAAAACTTCCATACTCAGATTACCCATATAATCGGCTTATGTCAAGCTTAAGATACAAGGAAGATGATTTTTGGGGATTTTGTCTGGAGCTATTTTTGATGTAACCATCCAACTATTTATCAAGGGATGAGCCACATACCATTACAATTACTTTACCCCAAGTGTCCACTGTAGACTGAGTATTTGAGGGCCATCAAAGTACCTATGCTACCAAATCTACCTTATAACTGAAGATTACGCAATGAAAAGGTGAAACCATGCGCCCAGTAATTGCCGTGGGTATATTTGTTTCGGAAATTTAACGGTAATTATGTTGCTGCCAATATAGTGCCAGTGCCAGTTTCAGTTACTTGTAAAGTTTTTTATTGACTCCATATGTACCTATATGCTAATATTAGTATATAGGTAAAGTCACTTTTTTCTATAGTTACTCCTAGGCTCAA
>CAYMGK010000202.1:1853-3007 GCA_964389965.1 uncultured Clostridia bacterium
ATAGGCAATCTGAGGAGATGAGATAAGTGAAAGATATATATGATATTCGTTCTGAGGTTTTTAAAGCCATGTCCCATCCTACAAGGCTGAAAATCTTAGATCTATTGGGACAGATAGATGAAATATGTGTATGTGACATAGCAGAGGAATTAGAAATTGACCAACCAACTATTTCAAAGCATCTATCCGTTTTGAAAAATGCCGGCTTAATCGGAAGTCGCAAAGATGGGCTCATGGTCATATACAAACTTAAAGCCCGGTGTGTCAATACCTTTTTCCATTGCGTAGATAATATTATAAAAACTGACCTAAAAGCTAAAGTAAAACATTTGAACAATCTATAAAAAGAAAGGATGAAATCATATGAAAACTTGGCAGAAAGTCTCCTTTATTGTCGGAGTCTTTTTAATTGCTTACCATATGCCTCTTTCAAGTCCCAGATTTACCGGAGCCGTCATTGAATCTTTATATATGCTTCAGGATTATGCGCGGCTTCATGTTCTGACGTGCTTAGTGCCGGCTCTGTTCATAGCAGGGGCTATTGCAAATTTTATATCCCAGGATGCTGTCATAAAGTATTTCGGCAGTGGGGCCAAAAAATGGGTATCTTATGCGGTGGCATCAGTATCAGGAACAATCTTAGCCGTCTGTTCATGCACGGTATTACCCCTTTTTGCAGGGATATATAAAAGAGGTGCGGGTATAGGGCCTGCTATAGCTTTTTTATACTCAGGCCCAGCCATAAACGTGCTGGCTATTATCATGACTGCCAGGATATTGGGGTGGAAACTGGGTATGGCTAGGGCTGTGGGAGCTGTGTTATTTTCTATTGTCATCGGGCTTATCATGGCAGCCCTGTTTAAGAAGGAGGAAGGCAAGCGGCTTAAAAGCTTCACGGGGAAAAATACAGGTACCTTTGAGGAGGAAGGACGAAGCCTCTCTCGGAACCTCCTATATTTTGCCACTATGGTGTTTATATTAATCTTTGCGGCTTGGGGAAAACCGGCAGAGCCGGTGGGCTTTTTTAATGCAGTGTTTAACGTAAAATGGTATTTTACCAGTATTTTCCTAGCCTTGCTGGCCTTTATCCTCCTTCGCTGGTTTAAAAAAGATGAGCTTTCCACTTGGGTTGAGTCAACCTGGGGATTTGCCCA
>CAYMGK010000203.1:0-2372 GCA_964389965.1 uncultured Clostridia bacterium
TTTCTCCCCTTTTTATCCAAAATAACATCTCGTCTACAACTTGGGCTATGGTTTTTTGAGTGCTATCAATAATAATTGCATCTTTTGCAATTGTTAAAGGCGAAAAGGTTCGCTGCTTATCCCGGAAATCCCTTTGTATTAATTCCTTCTCAACCTGATTTAAAGTAACTTTTTGACCGTTTTTTAATAACTCTCTATAGCGACGTATTGCTCTTTTTTTTACGTCGGCGGTTAAATAAAATTTGTATTTGGCATCTGGTAAAACTGTAGTGCCAATATCGCGACCGTCCATTACGACACCATTATTTTGGGCTATCTGTTGTTGAAGTTTAGTCATTAAAATCCTTACTTTTGGTATTTCTGCTATCTCCGATACTTTATTTGTTACTTCCTGACTCCTAATAACATCTGTTATGTCCTCAGAATTAATAAAAATGCGTTTTTCGTGCATTTCTATTTTTGTTTGCTTTATTAAGTTAATAATATCATCTATATTGTTTTTTTTCTCGCGGATAGATAGTAGGGTAATAGCACGATACATTGCACCTGTATCTATATAAATCATGTTCATTTTGTCGGCTACAATTTTTGCAACGGTACTCTTCCCTGCACTTGCGGGACCGTCAATTGCAATATTAAAATCCAATTATATCGCCCCTTTGACTTACTGCAAGTTTTTTCCTTTATCTTCTAATTTTTTTTGATAGAAATGAAAGTTGTTTTTTTAGTTCCTCATTCATTTTAAAAAGAATCCTCTCTAAATCAATACTTGTAATTAGCATTTGGGACGGTTCTAGTATTTCAAGCTTCCTAAATTCTTCTCTCATTACAAAGCAAATTATATCCTCTACTGAATCTGCACTTAAAGTAATTTCCGCAGGGGCATAGGCGACTTTTTCGCCCGTAGACTCATCGTTAATAATATAAGGTTCCGGTGAAATATCACATTCAATAAAAGAAATTCCTTGAATTGGTATATTTTTGAGTAAAGTTATTTGTTCTTCTCTAAATTCCTGAGCCACTTGCTCTATGGACTTCCCACCGAAAAGAAACCTTCCGGGCTTATATTCCCCTTTAAAGTCAAGTCTCACTTTAAGCCTTATTTTGCTCTGAATTACGTCGTTCCCGAGTTTTACTTTGACCATAGATTGGCCCTCCAATATTATATTATTGTTTTCAGCTCTTCCATAGAATTAAAAATTATGGCCTTTTCTTTGATTTTATTGTAGATTTCTGTAGCATGGCCATTTGTATAATCCCTTTTTTGAATATTTTTTTCCTCTAAAACAAATGTTTTTTTTCGTTCTACTAGTTGTTTTAAGCATAAAAGATTTTTTAAATTACCGAAACCAAAAGGTATACTAGCTAGGATTACCGCATCGGAATTATCAATATAAGATATATTTTCTAGCATTTTAACATTCGTAATAGGGGAAAAAGGGGTTTCTTCGACTATTGTAAAACCCAAAAATTGCGCAACCTTCCAGTCAGTATCACCTTTGTTTAAAACACCGGTAGAAACATTATAACCCCTGAGATTTAGGTAATATAATAATTTTTCCCCTTCTCCACCGCCACATACTACATGTAGGTTTTGAAAAGACCTGTCAGTAACATTTTCATTTGCCTGATTTAAAAAAATAATAATTGGATGTTGACGGCCCCTCGGAAGACTAACGCAAACATCCATATTGAAAACATCCTTTATATTTTTTTCATTTAAGACTTCTTCTAAGTTCCCCATCTTGAATATTTTATGATTTTTGATAAGTGCTATTTTATTACAAAACATAGATGCTAGGTTTATATCATGAAGCACTGTCAAAATAGTTATAGATTTTTCAACACATAATTTTTTTAAAAGTCCAAATAACTCCCATTGGTAATTTATATCCAAATGAGAAGTGGGTTCATCTAAAAGTAGTAAAATCGGTTGCTGAGCAAGTGCTCTAGCTATAAGAACTCTTTGTTTTTCCCCGCCGCTTAATTGGTATGTAGGTTTGTTCCTCAGATGCAAAATATCCATAGATTTTAATGAATCCTCAATTATTTCAATGTCTCTTTTTTGTTTTGGTTCGAAATTTTTTAAATGGGGATTTCTACCCATTGATACCACTTGTTCTACAGTAAAACCAGTGTTCAAATTTGCATTTTGAGGAACAGTAGCTACTTTCTTTGCCAGACCTTTAACACAAATTTGTAATACATTTTTACCATCAACATATACATCACCCTGACATGGTTTAAGCCAACGGTTAATGTTTTTTAGCAAAGTGGTTTTACCAGAACCATTGGGACCTAAAATTCCTACAAAATCTCCCTTTTCTAAAGTAAAATTGATGTCTTTAAGCACATAGTCGTTTTTATATTTA
>CAYMGK010000203.1:2382-2974 GCA_964389965.1 uncultured Clostridia bacterium
AAAAAAAAGCTTTTCGATTTCTAGTATTTTTTTTGCCATTCTATCACCTAGTTTATCCTAAAACAATTAGCAATTCCCTTAATATTTTTGCCGCTAAAAGTGAAGTTATTTCAGATGAATCATTAGGGGGGGATACTTCGACCAAGTCAAACCCTACAATATTTAATTCTTTAAAGAAGGATACGACCTCTAGTATTTCCTTTGCGCTACATCCTCCAGGTTCAGGAGTGCCGGTACCGGGGGCGAAAGCTGGATCAACCACATCTATATCTAATGTTATGTATATTGGATGATTTTTAAATACAGGAAGGGCTTTTAAAAAAGGGGTTTTAACTTCAAAGAGGTTCATATGAGTATGTCGCTTTGCAAATAAAAATTCATCTTTTGTACCGGATCTGATGCCAAATTGATAAATATGTTTGCTTTTAATATCCTCTGAAATCCTTCGGAAAACCGTAGCATGGGATAATTTTTCTCCAAGATAGATATCCCTTAAATCCGCATGTGCATCAAAATGAATTATAATAATATCTGGATAATTTTTGCTAACTTTTTTGATCCTGATAATATGTTATATATGGGAATAATTGCG
>CAYMGK010000204.1:0-2973 GCA_964389965.1 uncultured Clostridia bacterium
CTAAGGTAATTTCACCGGGTTTGGGAATTCTACCACCCCCTACCATTCCAACGGCGGATATAGTATGATGTGGTGACCTAAAGGGTCTATTTTTAACTAGCCCCGAATAGTTAGAAAGCAGACCGGCGATACTGTAAATTTTCGTAAGTTCCAAAGATTCTTCAAAATTCATTGAAGGAAGAATTGTAGGCACCCGCCTTGCTATCATAGTTTTTCCGGAACCGGGGGAACCAATCATGAGTACATTGTGATGCCCCGTGGCGGCTATTTCAAGACATCTTTTTAGATTTTCTTGACCCTTTACCTCAGAAAAATCTCCATCGAAAACTAAATCTTGTTTTTTGCGAGCCGGTAATGCCTTCTCATTTATCTCGCATTCACCGTTAAAGTAAGCTACAACTTGACATAAAGACTGTACACCAACAACCTCTATTCCTCGTACAACAGATGCCTCTTCCGCGTTTTCCCAAGGGACTACAACGCCTTTTAGATTTTTTTGTTTAATCTCTATTGCCATCGGCAAAACACCATTTATAGGTCTTACCCTACCATCTAAAGAAAGTTCACCTATCACGGCATATCCGTTAAGTGCTTCAGCCGGTATTTGTTTTGTGGCTGCTAGTATTCCCAGGGCAATAGGTAGATCAAAATGGGGCCCCTCTTTTTTTATATCCGCCGGTGCAAGATTTAAGGTAATTCGCTTTATTGGAAAGTTATATTTCTGATTTTTGATTGCCGCTCTAACTCGTTCCCTTGATTCTCTAACAGCTTCATCAGGAAGACCCACTATGTTAAAGGCGGGTAGCCCTCTCGAAATATCAACTTCCACCTCCACCAAAAAACTTTCAAGCCCGTAAATTGAGCAGCTTTTAACTTGAGCCAGCATAATATTTCCACACCCCTTTGACCATCATACCATAAAAATCCTATCTCCAATGTCGCTAAAAACCCAAACAACTACTGGGTGTTTAATGTGCTTTCAACAGTTGGGCATTATTACATATTCTCAAAGTAAAATGCGATGTAAAACATTCATTATATATTTCTAAAGTATGTTGCTTTTAAAACCTTTGCTAAAGGTAAAATCCCCTCACAGTATAATTTACGATTTTTAGAAGGATCTGTCAATTGTTAAATAGTGTGCAAGGCTATATGTTCTAGCAAAATTTCGTAGATGACATAATATTAAGTCACCTTTTAAAAAGCATTTTCCACATGTTCTATCTCAATCACGCACTGGTTTTTTATATGTATATCAATTACATCAAACCTAATATTCGAAAAAGCGGGGTTGTTGACTTTGAGATAATACAATGCAACTTTTTTGATTTTCTCTTGTTTGCGATAACTGACGGCTTCCATTCCCATTCCAAATTTTATAGATCTTCTGGTTTTAACTTCAATGAAGACTATATCTTTTCCGTCTTTTGCCACGATATCGATCTCCCCAAAGTGGCAATTAAAATTCATTCCAAGTACATTATATCCTTTGCTTTTTAAGTATCTTGTCGCATGCTTTTCCCCTAATGCACCAATTTGTTTGTTATTCAATTTTGCATACTACACCCCTTTACGGAAAAGCTTTTGCGATGAATTGGACAGGTGCCGTATTCCTTTATTGCATTGATATGATGTTTAGTGCCATAACCCTTGTTTTTAGAAAACCCATATTCTGGGTATATTGAATCGTATTCTTCCATTATCCTATCCCTTTCCACTTTTGCTACTATAGAAGCAGCAGCAATACATGCACAGATATTATCTCCCCGTATTATTGCTTTCTGTGGTATTGAAATGTTACGTATTTTTAAAGCATCTACCAGTATATAGTCAGGTTCGACCGATAGCTTTTCTATTGCATTTTTCATAGCCATTAGAGTTGAATTTAATATATTGTGATCATCTATATACTGAGCATCTACTACATCGTAGGCATAAGCAACAGCGGTTTTTTTTATTTCATTATAGACTTCTTTTCTTTTCTTCACATTTATTTTTTTGGAATCCTTTAGATTTGTTATCTGTGTATTTAAAGTTAAGATAACAGAAGCGGCAACTACAGGTCCTGCCAATGGACCACGGCCAGCCTCATCCACACCGGCAACTAATGTATAGCCTTGTGATCTAAGCCTTTTCTCTGTATTATACAATTTTAATAATCGAGCTTGTTCTCGTTCCATTTTTGTTAAAGCATCCCCCTTTAACATTGTCTTGATTTTATACTTAAAGCCAAAAATCCTTTTCCCCCTTCGGTTCTTCTAGGGATAATCTTCCAATTGCACCTCGTCTAAACTCATTTATAAAGGTTCTTGCACTTCTGTCTATATTTAAATTTCCACCTGAAATTAAAAACCCACGATATTGAGCTATTTTTTCTAAAACTTCCATAGGGGGCAAATTAGGATCAACCTCATATTTAATTTTAAGTCTATTAGGATATCTTTTCGATAGGTATTTTATTAGTACAAGTGCAAGTTGTTCGAAATCCAGTAATTCAGATTTGATTGAGCCCAGAATTGCTAATTTAGTTCCTATAATTACATCCTTGAATTTAGGCTGTAAAACACCGGGCGTGTCCAACAATTCAAGGCTTTTGTTCGCCTTTTGCCATGCCTTTTTCCGTGTCTCACCTGGTGTATTGGTAGCTTTAAGTTTTTTTTTGCCAACAAGTTGGTTAATCAAAGAAGATTTTCCAACATTAGGAATACCTACAATCATACATCTCGTCGGTTTTACTGTTGATTTTTTGTTTGCTGCCTGAATTGCGCTATAAAGTTTTTTAAAACCGGATCTCCGCAAAGTATCCGTAGCTACGACCTTGACATTTCGCCTTTTAAAATACCTAATCCAAGATAAGGTAACTTCTTCATCTGCTAAATCAGCTTTATTTAACACCATAATGGTATTTTTATTGCCTATAAGGTTGTTAATATTAGGTAAATTATGCCGGCAGTTATAAACATTTCAAAAGGT
>CAYMGK010000205.1:0-2970 GCA_964389965.1 uncultured Clostridia bacterium
GGACTTAGGAGTGATTATAAATGGAATTAACAGCTTTGAAAAAAGCGGCGGTCTTGGTGGAAGCACTGCCATATATTAGAAAGTTTTATGGAAAAACTGTAGTTATAAAATACGGTGGTCATGCCATGGTAAATGAGCAATTAAAAAATGCCGTTTTGCAAGATGTGATTTTGATGAAATTTGTAGGTATGAATCCAGTAGTAGTTCATGGGGGTGGGCCTGAAATTAGCAATATGCTTAAGCGAATGGGCATCAAGTCAAGGTTTGTAAATGGGCTTAGGGTTACAGACGCTACAACTATGGAGATCGTTGAAATGGTTTTGGCAGGAAAGGTAAATAAAGATATTGTAGCAGGTATTAACCGAATTGGCGGCAAAGCCGTAGGTTTAAGTGGTAAAGACGGCAACTTGATTGAGGCGACTAAGAAGCAGGAATATATACAAGATGAAAGAGGTAAGAAGATGGCCGTAGACCTTGGGTTTGTCGGTGAAGTGGAGCAAGTGAATACCCAGATAATCGAAACTGTGGCCAGTCAAGGGTATATTCCTGTTATTTCCCCTATAGGTGTTGATGATAAAGGGAGAAGTTACAACATCAATGCTGATTATGTTGCAGGGGAAATAGCAGGCGCTTTAAAAGCTGATAAGTTTGTATTGTTGACAGATGTGGAAGGCATTCTCGCTAATTATGAAGATAAAGATTCTTTGATTTCATCTTTGCACATCCAAGACATCCCAAGTTTCATTAAAGAGGGGATTATAAATGGAGGCATGATTCCCAAAGTGGAATGCTGCACAAGGGCTTTAAATAAAGGTGTAAGAAAAGCCCATATTATTGATGGGCGAATACCCCACTCGATTCTTTTGGAGATCTTCACAGATGAGGGAATCGGCACAATGGTTATAAAAAATTAGGAGGTGGCACATTGACTAATAAAAGTATTATGAAGATAGGAGAAAAATATACCTTTAATACTTATGGGCGTTTGCCTGTTGCAATAGTAAAAGGTGAGGGGACATATGTTTTTGATGCTGATGGTAAAAGGTACTTGGATTTTGTGGGGGGCATAGCTGTTACCGCTTTAGGGCATGTACATCCGAAGATAACTGCCACAATACAGGAACAGGCGAGAAAAATCCTGCACTGTTCCAATTTATATTGGATAGAACCTCAAGTGAAACTTGCCAAAATATTAGTAGAAAATTCCTGCCTAGATAGAGCCTTCTTCTGTAATAGTGGGGCGGAGGCAAATGAAGGTGCAATAAAATTAGCCAGAAAATATTCTAAAGAGAAATTTAGCGAAGGAAGATATGAGATAATTACTGCTAATCAGTCCTTTCATGGGAGAACATTAGTGACCTTAGCAGCTACAGGTCAAGAGAGACTTCATGCGGGTTTTAGGCCTATGCCATCTGGATTTACTTATGTGCCTTTTGGGGACCTAACTTCTCTTAAAAAAGCAATCAACCCTAAAACCTGTGCAATTATGCTAGAGCCCATTCAGGGAGAAGGGGGTATAAATATCCCTACAAAAGCCTATATGCAGGAAGTTGCAAAGTTATGCAAGGAGCAGGATTTGCTGTTGATGTTAGATGAGATACAAGTTGGGATTGGAAGGACGGGTACACTCTTTGCCTATGAACAATTTGACATAGAACCGGATATTATGACTTTGGCCAAGGCCTTGGGGTCAGGTGTGCCCATCGGTGCTATACTTGCAAAGGAACATGTGGCCGTCGCTTTTAAACCAGGGGATCACGGTTCTACCTTTGGAGGCAATCCTTTGGCAACAGCAGCGGGGAATGCCGTAATGGAAGTTATTTTGGAAAATGATTTACTTGCACAGGTAGTAGCAAAGGGTGTGTATTTACAGGGCAGATTATTAGGACTTAAGGAAAAATATGATTTTATAAAAGAAGTAAGGGGAATGGGCATGATTTGGGGTATGGAATTGGACCGCCCAGGTGCCAACTTAGTTAGCAAATGTCTCGAAGAAGGACTTTTAATAAACTGCACCGACAACACTGTCCTGCGATTACTTCCACCCCTTACGACCTCTATAGAGGAAATCAATCAAGCTATTGAGATATTAGACAAAGTCCTTGGCAACGTATAAATAAGACTCCATTGTACTGTATAAACCCTTCCAAAGGAGGTTGGTTTCAGAGTCGGTTTTAGAGGATTGTCATAAACCTTACTGAGAGGACTTTCATATGGGAGTAGGTATGTATTTGCAAAGTGGGAATTGACATTTATGTTGATTTAATATAGTTTATAAATATACATATACATAGTGATGGCAGCATATATATTGAAATTTTGACTTTGTGGAGGTCTTAAAGTGAAGTTAATCCGAGATGGAAAGACTAAGGCTGTTTATGATGCCGGAGATGAGAATGTTTTACTTAAATTCAAAGATGATGTAACAGGAATCGGAGATGTAATAGATCCGGGGGGCAATGTGGTCGTAGGCAAGATTGAAGGTAAAGGGAATGCCTCACTAAAGTTATCCAAGTATTTTTTTGAAATATTGAAAAACGAAGGCGTTTGCACACATTATATTAAAGCTGATCTTATAGAAAACACAATGCTTGTCAAAAAAGCCAAGACCTTTGGTGACGGTCTGGAATTTATATGTAGGCTAAAGGCTGCCGGCAGTTTTGTTAGAAGGTACGGTAAATATGCAAAAGAAGGGAGACCTTTGGATTACCTTGTAGAAATAACATTGAAGGACGATGATAGAGATGACCCCCTCATAAATGAAGAGAGTGTAGTCCGACTAGGGCTAATGTCTAAAGCAGAAGTGGAGCATGCCATACTGCTTACGAAAAAGGTTACTGGGATTGTAAGTAGGGAATGTGAAAAACACGGTTTAGAGCTCATCGACATAAAATTCGAATTTGGAAGGATTGACAGGGGAATCGCTGTAATTGATGAGATTTCCGGGGACAATATGCGAGTTAGAAAAGA
>CAYMGK010000206.1:0-2647 GCA_964389965.1 uncultured Clostridia bacterium
AAAGCGTAACGATCAGGATAACACCTAGGCAATTGAAGGCAGCCCAAACAAGGGATAAACTTAAGGACAAGGAACAAAGGAGGAAATTTACTAGTAAAAGAGCGTAAGCGTCAAATAGTACCCACCTAGCCACCAGCCTCCCTATCATTTATCCTATGAAGTAGGATTGTGACAAGGAGGTTTTTCCATGACCAGACTGGAACGGCAGAAACTCTGGGAAACCAGGATCGCGGAATTTAAGGCCAGTGGCCAAAGCGCTGCCACATGGGCCAGAGAAAACAACATCAAACCTAACCAACTATACTATTGGCTAAAGAAAGAAAAAAGGATAGCAGAAAAGGAAAACACCATTACCTGGTTACCAATTGATTTTCATAAGACGGGATCTAGCTTCTCACTCCCGGTCAGAATTGGCCCTGCTGTGATAGAAGTCAAACCTGGTTTTGCACCCCAGCACCTCCTCGACATAGTAAATACTCTCCTCCTGGCCCGATGAAACTTGCAATGCAATACGATCGGGTTTATCTCGCCTGCGGCAGCACGGATCTGCGTAAATCAATTGATGGACTATCAATACTGGTGAAGGAAGGTTTTAACCTCGATCCCTTCTCCACCTGCCTCTTTGTCTTTTGTAACCGCAAAAGGGATAAGCTAAAAATCCTGCAATGGGAACACAACGGCTTTTGGCTTTACTACCGCCGCCTGGAAAAGGGCAGGTTCCAATGGCCGGACAACCCCCATAAAGGTGTTACCACCATCACCAGACGTCAATTGCGCTGGCTCCTAGATGGGCTGCCCCTAAATACCAGGGCCCATCCAGAAGTGCTGGCAAGGACAATAATTTGAGCAAAATAATGTAATAAAAATCGACTATAACCCTTGATAATAAAGGGTTTTCAGCACTTATGGCGAATACTATAAGTATGGAAAATACAACTGCAATCATCGCCCAATTACATAACCGCTGTGCCCTTTTGGAGCAGCAAAATGCGGAATTGGCGGCCAAACTCAAGTGGTATGAAGAACGATTTTTCCTTGATCAACAAAAACGCTATGGCCGCTCCTCTGAAAAAACTGATCCCAATCAACTCTCCCTTTTTAATGAAGCGGAGGCCGAAGCAAAACCGGAGGCACCCGAACCTAAAATGGAGGAGATTACCTACCGCCGCCGGAAAAGACAGGGGCAGCGGGAGGAGCAACTAAAGGACCTACCGGTGGAAACCATTGAGTACCGCCTCTCCCCAGAAGAACAGGTATGCCCGGCCTGCGGTGAACACCTCCATGAAATGAGTACCGAGGTGCGCCGGGAACTAAAGGTAATACCGGCCCAGGTAAGTGTAGTAAAACACATCCGTTACGTCTATACCTGCCGCCACTGCGACAAAGAAAACATCAAAACACCGGTTATCACTGCCCCCATGCCCAACCCAGTCCTACCGGGGAGTATTGCCTCCCCCTCCGCCATGGCCCATATCATGAACCAAAAATATGTTCTGGGCCTACCCCTCTATCGGCAAGAACAGGAATTGAAACGCCTCGGTATGTGCCTCTCCCGCCAGACCATGGCCAACTGGATGTTAAATGGTGCTGACCGCTGGCTACAACCCTTGTATGACAGGATGCATGAAAAATTACTTAAACATGACATCTTGCATGCTGACGAAACCACCGTGCAAGTCCTAACAGAACTGGGTCGCTCGGCGGAAAATAAATCATACATGTGGCTGTACCGCACTGGTAGAGAAGGCCCCGCCATAGTCCTGTATGATTACCAGACCACCCGGGCCAGCAGACACCCCCGCCGGTTTTTAGCAGGGTTTAAAGGTTATTTACATGTTGATGGCTATGCCGGCTATAATGCCCTGCAAACATCCGATATTACCTTGGTTGGCTGCTGGGCTCATGCCCGGCGCAAGTTTGATGAGGCCTTAAAGGTATTGCCTTTGGATAAACGAAAGTCGCCAGTGGTAGCCAAAGGGGGATTAGCTTTTTGCAACGAACTCTTTGCCATTGAAAGAGAACTAAAAGACGCCACCCCCGAGGAACGCTATCGAGTAAGGCAAGAGCGCAGTCAGCCTGTGGTGGAGGCCTTTTCAAGGTGGCTAAAATATCAATCCCCCCGAGTCTTACCCAAAAGTGCCTTTGGGCAGGCTATTGCCTATTGCTTAAATCAATGGGATAAACTCACCGCCTTTTTAAGGGACGGCCGCCTGGAACTGGACAACAACCGGGGGGAGCGATCTATTAAACCCTTTGTTATTGGTAGGAAAAACTGGCTGTTCAGTAATACCCAGCGGGGGGCCAGGGCAAGTGCCATTATTTACAGCGTAGTTGAATCTGCGAAGGAAAACAATTTAAATCCCTTTGCTTACCTAAAATACCTTTTTGAGCAGCTACCCAATGTGGATATGGGAGATGAAGGTGTCTTGGATGGCTTGCTCCCTTGGTCAGATACATTGGCTGCCGAATGTCGGGTATCAAAATAAGAGTTGGGATTATGCTATTAGGGCCCATCTTGCGGTTTGCAAGGTGGGCCTTGTTTGACGCTTACAAAGCAAAGGAAATGTTAGCTGAAGTTAAGGAATCTATTATTAATGCCTACGAGGTTAAAACTAAACTTTCTAGAGATAAAATATCCAAAATGATG
>CAYMGK010000206.1:2657-2893 GCA_964389965.1 uncultured Clostridia bacterium
GGGCCCATCTTGCGGTTTGCAAGGTGGGCCTTGTTTGACGCTTACAATTCGATTACAAAACTGCAAAGGATAAGATTTTGTTACTGGCCAGTAATCTTGAGTACCGCTATCCAAGGGCAGCAGCAAGTCTCAAAGAGGGCCTGAAGGAGACTTTAACGGTGCATAGGCTTAATTTACCCGGGCTTCTACGGGAAACTCTTAGCAACACAAACCCGCTAGAATCAGCCAATTCAGTT
>CAYMGK010000207.1:0-2884 GCA_964389965.1 uncultured Clostridia bacterium
CAATTGGAATTATATTTGGGATCTTTCTCTTGTTCCCCGTTGTTTCAAACAAAGCCCTGGCCAGGAAAGAATAAGGTGCCAGGCATACACTTATACACTTATTAGGTATTCGTTGCTTATATAGTCATTCAAAATATTGCTAAGTGTTGTAGGGTATTCTGGGCAATGTGAAAGTTACTCTAGGGCCGGCGTTCGGTTGAAGCCGAATGCCGGCAAAGGAGGGTAGAATATGACATTAGTAAAAATCAAGAAAGCAATTGGAATTATATTTGGGATCTTTCTCTTGTTCCCCGTTGTTTCAAACAAAGCTCTCGCCAAGGAAGGATATGTCATCAGGGCCAAAAGCGGTTTAGAGATTCGTGTTCCTGAAAAGGTTATGTTTATACCTATATTATAGCAACAGACATTATAGCAACAGACAATGATGTAGAGCTGTACGCCATATATCAGCGGTATTAATAACGGAATAAGGTGCCCTTATACACTTATTAGGTATTCGTTGCTTATATGGTCATTCAAAATATTGCTAAGTGTTGTAGGGTATTCTGTCCCAAGGTGTCAGGCATACACTTATACACTTATTAGGTATTCGTTGCTTATATAGTCATTCAAAATATTGCTAAGTGTTGTAGGGTATTCTGGGCAATGTGAAAGTTACTCTAGGGCCGGCGTTCGGTTGAAGCCGAATGCCGGCAAAGGAGGGTAGAATATGACATTAGTAAAAATCAAGAAAGCAATTGGAATTATATTTGGGATCTTTCTCTTGTTCCCCGTTGTTTCAAACAAAGCTCTCGCCAAGGAAGGATATGTCATCAGGGCCAAAAGCGGTTTAGAGATCCGTGTTCCTGAAAAGACCCAAGATACGGTAAATCTCAATCCTGGAGATAAAAAACATTCATGCCTGGAGATTAAAAACACAAGTTCAGGGAGGCTTATGGTTTATATAAGAACAGATATAAAAGATAAAAAATCACCTAATGGTGGACATTTACAAGAGGTGATGACCTTAAAAATAAAAGACGGTGAAGATATTATCGCAGATAATACCTTTGAAGCAGTAAAAGAAAAAGGAAATATCTACATCGGAAAGATGGCCCCTGGTTCTAAGAAAACCATCTGTTTTTACACCAATTTACCTGAGGATATAGGTAATAAATATCAAGGTGCTTCTTTTAAAGCCAACTGGGTCTTTACTACCCAATCACTTGGCGGTGGTGATGGAGATGATGATCCACACAAACCCAAACCACCAAAAGACAAAGATGACGATACCCCATCAAGACCACCAAATGATGATGACAAAGGCCCCATAGTTGAAATTGAAGATGAGCCAATACCTGAAGGCCCAGTTGAAATTGATATACCCTCCGAACTGGAAGAAATCGTCATTGAAGATGACGAAATACCCACAGGCCCTGTAGATATGCCGGCAACCGGTATGACGTCTCCTTGGAATTACTACGTAATAGGTGCCCTAACAATAATGTTAGGCATAACAATAAAAGACAAAAATCAAGCCGGGATGTAACACCCCGGCTCTTCAAATAAAGTGGAGGGGACGCAAATAAAGCAGAGGGGACGGAGCATTTTGCTTCCTCTAAAAAGCAAAATGCTCCGTCCCCTCTGCTTTCCCCCAATGCTCCGTCCCTTCTGCTTAATGGTAATTTATGTGATATTATTTAGGTGGCAATATATTTAAAGTGAAATAAAATTATTTTTACTCCTCAGAGCTGACCCTCGGCACCTTTTATCCCCAATAGTAACGAAATATGATATGCTTGACATTGAAGGGCTTTTCAGTTAATTATGGTCTTTCTCATATTTAGCATGCCTAGCCTGAATTGGCCTTGTTGCTCTACAATTTACTCGGCTAATTTTTATACAACTATAGAAAGGAGGGGTGTCATGCGGCCTGTTTACTATGTGGTGTATATCTTTTATTTGTTTTTAATTACCTTTTTGATTTTCTTTGACCGGCGAAAACCAATGAAGCGCTTCGGTTGGATACTGACATTAATCTTTTTGCCTGGACTAGGTTTACTGTTGTATTGGTTTTTTGGCAGTGGTAGCCTATCAACCCATCACAAGAAAAAGATTCGGAAACGCCACGGCAAGACCTTTAAACATCTAATGAGAATTGTATCTGAAACTGACGGCCGTTTTGATACACCTAAATCTAAAAATATCATATTTCATCAAAATTATTGTAGCAGTATCTTTACCAGTGACAATAATGCTGAAATATATACTACCGGAGCGGCTAAATACAAACGGCTTTTTGAAGATATTGAAGCGGCTCAGGATAACATCCACCTCATGTATTTTACCATACACAACGATAGTATTGGCAAAAGATTCATCAATGCTCTTATAAAAAAGGTTCAACAAGGAGTAGAAGTAAAGCTGCTTTATGACGGATTTGGTTGCCTGGCCACTTTTATTCAACCCGCAGTAAGAAAGTTGCGAAAAGCCGGCGGAAGTGCTCTTTGTATAAGGCCTTATACCCGCACTGTTAATTACAGAAATCATAGAAAGGTTGTTGTTATCGATGGCAAGGTTGGTTACTTGGGTGGAATGAATATAGGAGACCATTATCAAGATGGTGTAAGAAATAAAAACTGGCGGGATACCCATGTACGGGTTACCGGAAGCATGGTCCATGATTTACAAAAAGTGTTTTTATCTGATTGGATAGCTTCCAGAAAGAAAACGGATATTGGACTCCGTCACGATTTACAGTATTACTTCCCCTCTCCTGATACTAAAGGTAACCTTAAAGCACAGATCGTAGCTAATGGGCTTTATAACAATGATAATGAGGAAATAATTAATCTTAGTTATTTTAACCTTATTTCCAAGGCTGAAAAACGTGTTTGGATTCAAA
>CAYMGK010000208.1:0-2855 GCA_964389965.1 uncultured Clostridia bacterium
AATATCTTGTTTAACCATTGCTGCTACAATATTAACTGGAACCATATTAAACAAGAAATTGGCAAAAGAAGGTGTTTTTAGGTTCTTGGGATCATAGGCAGTCATGTGACTCATATCGAAATTAGCACCAGGATGAATAAGGTTAACTATGCCAATGCCTATAACACAAGCGATTATTGTCATAGCAACATAGACAAGAACTACTTTTCCGCCAATTCTTTTTAATTTTTGAACATCACCTATAGCTGCAATACCGCTGCTAACACTGAAGAAAATTACTGGAACTATTAACATTTTAATCAGATTCATGAACACAGTTCCTGCTGGTTTTACCCAAACTGAGAAATCATGAAACATTAATCCTGCTGCTACACCAAGAATAAATCCGATTGCTACTCTGTAAGGCAAATACTTTTTATCAAATAAAAGATTATACATAGCAGAACCCCCTGTCAGCCCTTATTATTTTCCTGTTTCATACATATCATCAAGAACTTCAATGCCCTTTTCCACTAATTTTTTCTCAACCCACTCTCGTTTCGCTTTACCAGTAGCTGCTGCGACAACCTTTGCAGCATCATTTTTTTGAAATTCTTGTGCAGCCTGTAGTACCTCCTGTGCATCATTAAACGGGATTACAATAATCCCATCCGAATCCATCACGATGATGTCTCCAGGGTTAATACTGATTCCACCACAGGAAATCGGAACATTTATTTCTCCCGGTCCTTCTTTATACGGACCACCTGGGTTTGTTCCCGTCGCATATATTGGATATGGCATGTTCTGTGCTGCATCAATATCTCTAATCGGTCCATCTAAAATCAATCCTGTAAGCTTTTTATACCTAGCAAAAGTAAACATTATCTCCCCCATTAAAGATCGATAACTATCACCCCCATCATTTGAGGCAATTAAAACGTCTCCTTTCTTAGCAATATTAAGAGCTTTATGAATCATTAAATTATCACCTGCTCTTGATTTTACTGTTAACGCTCGTCCAACCGTAATTTTTTGTTTAGGATTGGACATTAGTTTAATTCTAGGATTTAATGCACAAGATCTTCCCATTGTATCTGCTATATTAGCACATGGGATTTTTTCAAAAGCATCCAGAACATTTTGTTCTACTTCAGGTTTTTTTAAAAACACTCTGTTTCCAACTGTCATTTTATCCCTCCTATAAATAAGCAACTTCTTTGTTAACTCTTTTGTTTATTATATTTTTATATTGAATATTTGTCAATATTTTTAATTCTTGTTGTTTTTTAAACATTTTATTTGTACATAACTTTACAATATTATGTTTTCTTCTATATCAATTTCTCTATAAATTTAAAAAGCTGACCAAGCTATGGTGTCAATAACCATAAACCCGGCCAGCTTTTCTTATTTAACTTCTCTCCCGTCCCGTAAAACAAATCTTAACTTACCATCCTTTTCCACATAAACCTTATCCACAAGCGCGTACCAAAGCATATCATCAAAATCTGCTATTGTTATCTGCTTCTGAGGCAGGAAATCCCACAGTTCCTTCGATACATCACTTTTTTCTGCTACGAGCCTGTTTACCATCTCAACAAAAGCCATTTTTACAGCATCCATCGTAATATTTGGACTGTAGCACTTTTTGCCTCTTATCTTATACTTATTATTACATTGCCAGACTACCTTCCTATATTTATCATTGGAATGCATAACTTTAGGTCCATACATTCCCCCGCACTCTGTACAAAAAAGCTTGCCGGATAAAAAACAGCTGATGACTGTCCCTTTTCTTAGGAGTTTCATCCTTTCCTGAACAAAGTCAAATATCTCTCTTTTTATAATGGCAGGATGCGTGTTTTTCGCATAATACATGGGAAGCTCCCCGGTATTCCTTTTGGCCTTTTTAGTAATAAAATCTTCACTGAATGTTTTTTGCAGCAGGCAATCCCCTTTGTACCTCTCATTGGTTAGAATGCTTTTAATCGTTGACAAACTCCATTTTTCTTTCTCCCCCGGGGTCTTTATGCCCTGCCTCATAAGTTCCCTTGCTATCGCATTTAAAGGCAGTCCATTTAGGAAAAGCCTATAAATAAGCCTTACCACCTTGGCCTCTTCCGGCACTATTGCCGGTTTTCCGTCCGGTCCCTTTTCATATCCTAAGAACCATCTGTAGTGCATATATACCTGGCCTTTGCTGAACCTCTGCCTGTGCCCCCACTTGACGTTTTCCGAGATGTTCCGGCTTTCGTCCTGGGCAAGGGATGACATAATGGTCAGCATCAGTTCCCCTTTGGAATCCGTGGAATGAATATTCTCCTTCTCGAAAAAAACGTCCACTCCCTTCTCCTTAAGCTGCCTTATGGTGGTAAGCGTCGTTACCGTGTTCCGCGCAAATCGTGAGCATGACTTAGTGAGAATCAAATCTATCTTACCGCTAAGGGCATCAGCAATCATCCTGTTAAATCCGTCCCTGTTCTTGGTGCTGGTTCCCGAGATGCCGTCATCTGTGTAAATATCCACAAAATTCCAGGCTGCGTTCTCCCGGATAAGCTTAGTATAGTAATCAACCTGAGCCTCATAGCTGTTGGCCTGTTCCTCGGTTTCCGTTGATACCCGGGCATAGGCGGCCACCTTCTTCCTCTGGCCTTTTCCTGTTTCCGGTGAAAAGTATACTTTTGGCTTGGCCGGTATTACCTCTACTTTTTGTTCCTGCATAATGTTTCCCTCCTTGCTTTTTCCTTCATTTCTATAGTCCAGCTTTCTTTTCTTGACCTGTCCTTCCACTCCTTAATCACAATCGTGCCGTCCCTTAGGCAGTATTTCAGCATATTAGGATGTGGCACTTCAATCCGTGCAATCTTATTTTT
>CAYMGK010000209.1:0-410 GCA_964389965.1 uncultured Clostridia bacterium
TTTCCCGATTCACTGTGCCTACATCTTTTCCAAGGACTGTGCCAGTTACTGTTACCTGGCGTGTTTGATTGTCTCGAACAATTGTCACAGGCCCCACCCCTTTATCCACTTCTGACACATCACCTAAGGTGATAAGTGCACCTGTGGGACTTGGGACAAGTAAATCTTTCACTTGAGATATATCATCAACAAGTTCCTTATCTGACCTTATGACCACATCTATTTCATCACCATCTACTTTATATTTTGTTGCAACACTACCAGTAATGGCAGAACTCACTGATTGAGCTATTTGAGCACTTGAGAGGCCGTACATCGTGGCTTTTTCCCTGTCTATTTTTATTATTAACTCCGGTACACCGGCCTCAAGACTACTCTTTACTTCACGGGTACCCGGAATCGACCTTACT
>CAYMGK010000209.1:420-2006 GCA_964389965.1 uncultured Clostridia bacterium
GTCGGTAACTTCTTTGGATATTTCCGTAAGTTTATCCATGTCATCACCTTTTATGCCGACTGAAATAGCCTGCAATGAACTTCCACCCACAAAGTCCATACTGCTCACTGCTCGAACTTTTATTTCTGCACCTGCTATATCCGTGGATATATTTCTAATCTTCTCGGCCACTTCTTCTGATGATAGTTTTCTTTTCTCTTGGGGAACTAGTTCTACATGGATGCTTGCTTCACTACTATCTGAACCTAACACGCCTCCCATTATCTGACCACTTGATCCAATGCTCTCCATTATACCGTCTATCTCCGGTATATCTTCAAGTTTTTCTACTACTGAAGTCACGAAGTCATCTGCCTTTTCCAAATTTGTGCCATAGGGCAGTTTTATTGAAATACTTATTGAACCCACATCGGAATGAGGTAAAAATTCGGCCCCGATAAAGGGAATTAGTGCCATACTTATTATGAACATGGCCACAGCAGGTATCATTACCGCTTTTCTATGGGCAAGCGCCCATTGTAGCAATTCGGAGTATTTTACTTCAATTTTACTATAGTAAGTCGTGAATTTGTTTAAAAAAGATTTCAAAGGTGCCAGTAATTTTTCGTTTTTTTTCGATGATATAGTGTCAACTCCCGGTTTGATCATAAGTTTTGAAGATAAAAGAGGTACTATCGTCAATGCCACTACCAGTGATGATAATAATGAAAATGTTACTGTAAGTGCCAGTTCTTTAAATAATTGAGCAGTCATGCCCTGGACAAACACAATAGGCAAAAATACAGCCACTGTTGTAAGAGTTGACGCAGTAACAGCCATTGCAACCTCGTTTGTGCCAGAAATAGCCGCTTCTTCAGGCCCCATGCCATCTAAACGATGTGTGAATATGTTTTCTAAAACCACTATGGAGTTATCCACAAGCATACCTACTCCCAGCGCCAAACCACCAAGACTTAGCATGTTAAGTGTAAGGTTGTTAAAATATATTAAAACAAATGTGGCTATTATTGATATGGGTATTGATATTCCGATAATAAGTGTGCTTCGTAGATTTTGGAGAAACAAATATATCACTATAACAGCAATAATTCCACCTATCACCGCGTTTTTCTTCACATTATTAATTGAAAACTCTATGAAATCCGATTGGTCTAAAACCCCCACATAGCCAATATCGATGGGGATCTCCTTTAAAAGTTTGGCCATTTCGGATTTTACTTTCCTTGCAACTTGGACAGTATTGTAACCGCTCTGTTTTTGTATTGTCAATGCTATGCTGGGCTTACCATTATAGCGAGAGATTGATGATATGTCTTTATAGGTGTCTTCAACTTTTGCAATACTTCTAAGAGGGATACTACCACCCTGTGGTAAGGGAATGGGCATGTTTTCTATTTCAGTAATGTCCCTAAATTCCCCTTCAGTCCTTATACTATATTTTTTTTCCCCTTGGTTTACACTGCCGCCAGGCAAATTGATATTTTCCATCTGGAGTTTTCCTGCTATCTGTGGCATGCTAAGTCCATAAAATGCTAACCTATCTGGGTCGACCTGTATTTCTATCTGTCTTTCCAAACCACCGGAAA
>CAYMGK010000209.1:2016-2838 GCA_964389965.1 uncultured Clostridia bacterium
GAAATACCTACAGATGCCACACCCTCTATACGCAAAAGCCTACTTTCAATAGTATCTTCAGCTATCTTTTTTAGTTGGACAATATTATCCCCACCGTAAAGGGCTATCTGCATTACAGGCATCATTGAAGGGTCAAATTTAACAACCATGGGTGCCCTGGCTTCAGAAGGCAAATAAGGTTTAATTAAATCTATCTTTTCCCTCATGTCCTGTGCTGCAATATCCATATTTGAACCCCAATTAAATTCTATTACAATAGTGGAATTCCCTTCACTGCTCAGTGATTGAATGTTTTTTACATTATTCATGGTGGAGAGAATCTGTTCAAGGGGCTTTGTTATCATGTTCTCCACTTCATGAGAACCTGCACCGCTGTACTCTGTCATTACAACCCCTACGGGAAAGGAGAAATCAGGGAATAGATCTATGCCTAATTTGGAAAAAGATATAAAACCCAAGACAAGCACAATGGCTATAATCATGAGCATAGTTATGGGCCTTTTTAAAGAAAAGCCGGCTAGATTCATTCTACATCACCCTGACCTTCTATCTTGACTTTCATTCCATCAGTAATTAGTTCTTGGCCTTCTATGACTATTTCTTGGTTAGCAGTAAGACCTTTAGTTATTACAGTCTTACCCATGGAAGTAGGACCTATTTCGACGGGATTTGCCTTTGCCTTACCATTTTCCAAGGTATAGACAATTTTTGTTCCATCATATGACACTACTGCATCTTCCGGCACTGTCACCACCTGGGAATATAAAGCTACCATTAATTCAACCCTGGCAAACATCCCGGATTTTAAAAGGCCTTTTTCAT
>CAYMGK010000210.1:0-2832 GCA_964389965.1 uncultured Clostridia bacterium
TCTCTTTGGTTAGCGTTTAAATATCCACTTACATCTCTATTTGTAAACGCTACCTCAGAACCATCAGTATCTCCTTTCAAAATACCCATTAAATGTTCTGCCAGTTTACCATCAAACCCCTTGATTAAATCTTCATCTGAAATTGGTTTCATTTTACTTAAAGTCATTAATTTGGGCTGTTTTAACAGTTTATGCACACCTCTAACCAAATTTTCAAACTCCGAAAATTCAAAGCTTTTTGTGATTTTTAGTCCCGCCGATGCGGTGACATTGTAATGCCTATCGACTGTCGCGCCTAAAATCTCAGCTAAACTTCCTTTGTCAATTTGAAAGATTGATCTATTAACTATCATATTTGGATCATTTTCTGCTCCTATGCTTGTAAGGCCTCTATAAAACACGTTCTCGCCTATTTTATTACCAGTAACCCGCCTGTTTTGCAAGCTTACTATCATGGCGTGGCTATCGGAGTATAAACGCTCTAAAATATCAAGTCCGAACCTATAGTCGACAATTTGTGACATATTAAAATGCCCATAACCTCCTGAGAGCATATAAAAATCGCTCTCTTCGAATATCACTAATATAAAAGAATGTACAGTATTGAATATATCCTGTTCAATTTCTGTGATATCAGATAAGAAATTTTGCCATTTTGCCGGATAAGCACCCTTAAACACATAAAGAAACAGTTCCTTATTTCCTGGATGTTCTACAAATTGAATACTCGTATTTTTTTCGTCTTGTTGGTCGGACTTAGTAATTATTCTTTTTAAACAATTAATCTCTGATTCTTTCTCTTCTCTTAGTTTATTTAACTTTTGGCGATCAACCTTATATAACGTTGCAACAATCTTACTCATCATTCCTCCAAGAAAGGTTTAGGTTGGATAGAATGTTATTAAAATGTCTGTCTATTCACATTGGATTTATCATTCATATGAGCTCATAACATTCTCAGCAATTCATTTCATTTCGAGAGTTTCTTTATTGTGTTTGATGTAAGACAATACATGAATTTGTCTTGTTAGTTTTCGAAATATTCCTGTTGATACAATGAACAATCTACGTAAACAGTAGATGGTTTTTCTCTTTTATCTAAACAACAAGTTGTTCTACACTTAACTGTTTTCAGCTTTACTGCCACAGTATCTTAACGTTAAATAATGTCAAGCCCGATCCTCAGCCCTCACAGCCTCTATAACATCCAAAAGTTGAAAGTTATCTACTCCCTCTCCAAAACCATCTCCCCTCTATCAAAGCCAACTTCTCCCCTTCTCCCAAACTCAGGTCCCCAGAACAGCTTCCCCGGACAATACTCAAGCCAGCCCTCATCATCCGCCAAATACGCAAAGACCACCGGAAACACATCCTGATTCGTCACAATCGCCCCATCATATTTCGCCGCCCTTTCCGCATCTGTCCAGCGCACCGCCAAAAGCGTCCCCAGCCTATCCCACATCAGCTCCGGCGTGATCTCCTCTCTTTTCCAATCCGCCAAAAGATAGCAATCTCCCAAGAGTGATGGCCCATGATCCCCGATGGCTATCACAATTGCCTCAGGATCATATTTTTCAATGAGCTCAAAGTCTCTCTTAATCAGCTCCAGCGCCACCTCAAAACGCTCAATCCAGAGCTCCGTCTCATTCGGCAAGCAACGCCCCGAATTCTGCGAATGCCCCGGCAATTCATAGTGATTCACCACGAAGGCGCTGCTTTTTTCCTCGCGGATAATCTCATGCTTTCGCGCCTGTATCTGCTTCTCGTCCATGGCAAATAGCCCCTGCGTATCAAACCGCATCTCCCCCTGCAAAATCCCGCGCATCAGCACGACAAAGTAGTCCCCGCGCGCCGCAGTCCCCGTCCTCGGCGGATAGATTTCATCAAAGAGATCAGCATGCGTGATCGCATTATAGCCCGCGATATAATTATCCAAAAGAAACCTGCTCTGATAGCCCTGATCGCGCAGGATATGATTTGTCCAAGAATTGCCCGCATAGATATCTCTACCTTCGGGCACGGTGATCGCCTTGTCCGTAAAGTCCAGCATCTTTCCCATGCTGGTAAGGCTACAATTTCCAAGCGTATAGCTGTCATCATAGAGGGTGAACTTGTGTTTATCCAAGAGTGATTTCAGCCCACCAAAAGGCAGATTCTGCTCACGAAATACCCGCTCATTGGGGATGCCGTCATAGACGAAAAGGTAGATATTTGGCTTCTCTTTGAAGGTAGTCTCATGCATCTGAGAACTGAGAACTTTACGCGGATACCAATTGCCGGTGAGTGATTTCTCCCAGAAGAAGCCGGAGGCGATGAAGATGAGCAGGATAAAGCCGGAGAGTTGCAAGAACCTTTGCGCTCTCTTTTTTGAATTGATGAAATGCGTAAGTCCCAGCGTGATAAAGAGTAGCAGCCAGAAATCGAGATCGACATTGCTATTTAGGCGCAGGCTGAAGCGGATGAGTGGTAGGGCGATGAAGAGTAGGGTGAAGACGGCGGAGCGTAGGGCGATAAGGCTCTTGTTGGTTTTGTCGCCCGCGACACGCAGGGTTATTAGGTAGTTGAATAGGGCGATTAGTGGGATTATGGTGAAGTAGATGTATTTGAAGGCGCCGAGTAGGTAGTCTGAGTTCATTTTGGCGTAGTGCACGGCGGGGATGAGGGATAGGGTGATGAGGGTGAGTAGTCTGCCGGGGAGGGAGAGGGGTTCTTGGTTTGGGCGCTGCTTGTTCGGTGGGTTTGACGAGTTCTCGTGTCGAGGGGTTGTTGGATTCGATACGTCCTCGTGTCGAGAAGAGGTTTTGTTGTATGCGCTTTGCGCAGGTTTTGAAA
>CAYMGK010000211.1:0-2808 GCA_964389965.1 uncultured Clostridia bacterium
AAGGAATCAATATAAAACAAGGCCTATCATCTAAGACTTGGTTTCGCACTACGTAGGGGTTCATGGGCAATTCGACGGGTCGCCGAATTGCCCGCCGGCATGCGTCCTACACGCAACCCCTACTCCCTTTATCCCAAATCTGAGAATAAAGACGGCCTTCCTCGATAGTGTTAATTTGCCGCGGGTTTAACTTCAGAAGAGTTTCACACCAGAATCAACATTTTGTTATTCCCGTAGTCTTCAAGAAATTGTTATTCAAGTTCCAGGATTTTCAATGTATCATCACGATGGATGATTTCTTCTATAACCGAAGCAGGTATCTTCGGCAGCCCACTTGAGCCTATAACATCGTTGATTTTTAAAAGTCCATTCACCGTGTCTTCAACAGTTGTAAAGGGATAGTCTGTGCCAAAAAACAGTTTTGAAGTAACACCATATTCTATAGCCAAAGTCATACTATTATAAAATTGCCAGGGTCTGTAATACAGTGCAGAAATATCTGCGTAAATATTTGGCTGTTTTCTAATAAGAACGATAGTTTCCGCTTCCCATGGATGGCCCAAATGAGCAATGATCATTTTTAAATCAGGAAAACGATATGCAACATCTTCTAGAAGCACCGGATTTGCGTACTTTAATGGTGCCCCTGTTGCAAACGTAGTACCCTGGTGAAACATTATTGGAAGTCCATACTTTTGAGCCCTTTCGTAAATTCTAAGGGCATTTTCATCCAAGGGATCGAAATTCTGGTATATAGGCGATAACTTAAGGCCTTTTAATTTTAATTCCTGAACACTTCTTTCAAGCTCGTCCACAGCCCCCGGATCATTTGGATCAACACAAGCAAATCCGATTAATTTTTCCGGATGGGCATTTACATAGTCTGCAACGTAATCATTGGGCACATCTACAGAAAGCGCCTGACTTTTTAAACCGAAAACGATCGCCTTATCCACATTTTTGAAGGCCTTCCAGTGTTTTTCGGGGGGTGCATCAATTTCAATACTTGTGTTTCTAGCTTTCTTGCTATCAGCAGTAAATTCAGATGAGTAATGAGTAGAAACATCCCAAACATGAGAATGACAATCTATTAACATTTGATTTTCCTCCTTATATTAATCACCATACTGATCGGAATAAGTTTGATTTCTTAAGCCTTTCAAGAATTTGAAGTCACATCCGTATGTTGCTTGTTCTACCTCTTGCATAAATAACGCCATATATCCATTATTGTATTCTTGTTTCTTTAATTTTAAATTTGACAAACGCCTATCCAATTCTTCATCTGAAATGCAAATGTTCAACGTCCTATTAGCCACATCCAATTCAATCATATCGCCGTCTTGCACAACCGCCAACGGGCCCCCTACAACTGACTCAGGACAAACATGTCCAACTATAGTGCCGAAGGTACTACCACTCATTCTTCCATCTGAAATTCTTACGATATCACGGACTCCCTTTTTTAATAGTGGTGCAGGAAGTGATATTTCTCCCGCTGTTTCCGGCATCCCCGGTCCACCAATGGGCCCCTGATTTCTTAAAACAATCACGTGATCAGGTGTAATATCAAGATCATCCTTTTGGAAAATTTTTTCTGCTTCCTGAAATGATTCAACTACAAAGGCAGGACCTTTATGCTTTAGTAAATGTGGAGAAGCCGCAGACTGTTTTATAACTGCTCCTTCAGGGCAAAGATTGCCTTTTAATACAGCAAGCCCCCCTTCATGGTTAAAAGGTTCATTTATAGATCTAATTACTTCTCTATTGGGCTTCTTTATAGCCTTTAAGTTTTCTTTTAGTGAACAACCGCTAACTGTTAGAACTTCAGTATTTAAAAGCGGCTCAAGTTCTTTCATAACTTGCACAACACCGCCACCTCGATAATAAAACTCAGTGACTGAGTGTTTACCAGAAGGTTTAACATTACTGATAAATGGAGTAGTCCTACTTAACTTGTCAAAAGTATCTAGATTCAAATTAATACCTAATCGGTTAGCAATAGCAATTAAATGTATTATGGCATTGGTGGAGCCTCCAAGGGCCATTAGAACTCTTATTGCATTTGTAAATGCTGCTTCTGTCATAATCTGAGAAGGTTTGATATTGTTTTTCATCAAACTCATTATTTTACGGCCACTTTCTTCGGCAATACGGTATCTCTTGGCATCAGGAGCAGGTACCAAAGATGTACCGGGAAGGACCATTCCCAATGCCTCCGCCACACTCTGCATTGTATTTGCAGTCCCCATCATGCTACAAGCACCGCAACTGGGGAATATTTCTTCTTCTATCTGATGTATATCCTGCTTAGAATACTTCCCCACACGGTAATCATTCCATAATCTGTATCCATCTGTACAGCATGCTAAATCCATGCCTTTGTAACGACCGGGCAACATTGGGCCCCCTGTTACCATAATCGCCGGAATATCGGCACTGGCTGCAGCCATAAGCTGAGCAGGAACATCTTTATCACAGGTGGACATCAATACTAAGCCATCGAAGGGTTGTGCTTTAATCATTTCTTCCGTTTCCATGGCCATTAAATTTCTGTAAACCATAGTGCTAACTTGAAAGAATACCTCACACATGGATATGGTATTAAATTCCAAGGGAAATCCTCCGGCCTGCCAAATACCACGCTTTACAGCTTCTGCTAATTGCTTAAAATGATAATGGCCGGGATTTAGTTCACTCCAAGTGTTCACAACACCGATTATGGGACGATCAAGGTCGTAGTCAGAAAACCCCATAGACTTTACTAAACCTCGGCGGACCATGCCGGTCATAGTCCCACGCATTTGC
>CAYMGK010000212.1:0-2798 GCA_964389965.1 uncultured Clostridia bacterium
TCCGTCTTATTATAGCTGCAATTTCCATACCCTAAAGTGCGGCATATATTGTTGGAAGCGTGTCTATTAGCCATTGCATATGACTTTATCCTGCAATTTCCTCAACTGCAATATAAGTGAATCCTCATTTAATTCCACCATATCATAGGTAAGGGTCATACCCTTTTTTGCATTTGTTTTTAATTTCACCTTGGAACTTACTAATCCCAAAGGAAGTGCATTTTCTTTTTTAGCATTTTCGAAGGTATCTATTGATCCATACACTGTGTGTCCCCCAATCCCGTCAAGGTATTCCCCGGCTTTTAGATCCCGCTTTGCCACTGTTACGGTTTCAGATACCGGTGCCCCCTTCGGGGATATTGTAGGTTCATGATAGATGTAGGCCCTTGCAGCCGATAGAGGTGTTTCAATACTCGTAAGGTGGTATGGTCTGTATAGAACATAGTTCGGCCCTTCACCCATTGAAAGATATGCCATCTCCTCTTTGACTGCCGGAAGGTTTGTAGTAACTATTATAAAAACACCTGGTGCTATGCCATTGACATATTCCACCACATGGTATTTTTCCAGAATACCACCCTGTTCCTTGAGAGTGAACAGTTTTGGCAATTCTTTTACAGTAGCTATTGGGCCCACTAATCCTTTTTTCGTAGGCAAAAACCCAGTAGCATTCGAAACACATGTCATCTCAACCATAGTTTTTGTTCCATCTACGAAAGATGTAAGCATTTTAGGATTCATTTTGCTTGCTTCCGCTTTTTCTCTGAGCATTACTGGATTCGCTTCTATGTTTAGGGGGTTGTTTTTTCCCTTCCCTGCAACTAATATTTCAAATCCCATGGCATCGGCAAAATCATATAATTCTTTTATGGCACCGGGCTCATCACCTGCGGAAACAGTGTACACAACGCCGGCACTATCCGCCATCTTTTTCAGTATTGGACCAATAGTGACATCAGTCTCTACATTTAACATGATTATGTGTTTGCCATTGTAAATAGAATCAAAGGCAATTCGTGCGCCGATGTCGGGCACACCAGTTGCATCTATCACCACATCGATAAATGGAGACTTTGTTACGACGTCCAGATCTTCTGTGATAATATATTTTTTGTTTTGAAAGGCTGCATCTGCTTTTGATGGTGTACTAACTGTGGCTATATCTTCGGATTTTATTCCTGCAAGCATATATGCGTTTTTTGCTCTTTCAATATCCAAATCGGAAATTATAGCAGGGCAAATGCCCTTCATGCAAAACATTTGGCTTACCATACCTCGCCCCATTTGGCCTGCTCCCACAACACCGATGTTGATCTTTTTGCCTTGCTCTTCAAGTCCTGCTAGTCTCGTATTTAAATTAAGCATTGTACTACATCTCCTAAATTATTATTTGAAATCTCTAAAATTATTTATATTTAGCTGCTTCTTATAAGAATAGTGTCACCTTTTTTTATTAAAGGAATTCCATCCCCACGCAAATGTACATCCCCGGGCAATTCCGGCGATGTCCGGGCATCAAATTTAAGACATACATGACCGATGTTTTTTAGATTTTTGTTTGCCACTTTACCCAGGGCAGTGATCTCATATGTGGTGTCCCCAAAAACCACAGTATCACCTGTCACCACATCTTTTACAAGGGTGCCCCCTGAATGGATTACTGACATTTCCCTGAGCTCCATTGGTGCTGTTTCATCAAAAATAATTATCATTTTTTGGTTTAGAAAATCTGCTACCATATCCCCTATTTCTATTACTGTAGATTTGTATTTGACCATAACAACGCTCCTTTGAATGTAGATGATACACGTAAAATGTTCTGCCACAATGGTCTATTGTGGCAGAACATGGCAATGCTACTAGTTATATAGGCCGAAGCTAAATAAGTAGGCGATTATAACTGAAATTGGACCTGTTATCAAACGGGAGATGAGAATTGCTCCAACACCTACTTCAACAGTTTCCGGTTCGGCCTCACCGAGACTAAGGCCAACTGGAATAAAGTCACATCCAACTTGTGGATTTATAGCAAACAGTGCAGGGAGGGCAAACTGTGGAGGTATATTTCCTCTGCCAATTTCCACACCAACCAACACACCTACAACCTGTGCAATTACGGCACCTGGTCCAAGTAAAGGCGAGAGTACGGGGATTGCACATACAATTGATACAGCTAATAGACCTGGCAGGCTGCCTGCCATTGGTGAGATCACATTAGCTATCCAGTTGCCTATACCGGATCTGACTATTATACCGATAAGTGTTGCTACAAATGCAATGAATGGAAGGACGTTCTTAATTACTTGGTCAATGGTTTCACGACCGGATTGATAGAAAATACCGACAACCCCACCCATAGCCCTACCCATTCTTTCAATTATTCCAACTTTGTGACCTTCTGCATCACCGGCTTTTTCTTCTTCAACTAAATCTGCCCCAGAATCTACATCAGGCTGTATATATTCTTCATCATCTGTTGAGATGATAGAAATATCCTTTGGTTTTACTCCTGAAACATATATGTCTTCTTTAATGTATTTTGCTAGTGGCCCCACTTGGCCTACAGGGGTTAAGTTAATTGTAGGAACTCGCTTACGAGGATAAACACCACATCTTGCTGTTCCACCACAATCTATAACAACACAGCATATTTCTTCTTCTGGCACTGATGATTTAAAACCATCAAAGGCCGTGCCGCCAGTGAGTTTTGCAATGTGTTTAGCCACAGGATCTATTCCGCCCCCTGTAACCGAAGCAATCTTGTCTTTTCCTTCTTCCGGTTTGATTATTAGAGGGCC
>CAYMGK010000213.1:0-2776 GCA_964389965.1 uncultured Clostridia bacterium
ACTATTCTAATCTCCATTTAATAAACCTCCTTTAAATTAAAAAACAAAAACAAAAAACCCGCCCCCTCAAAATGAAGGGACGAGAAATAACTCGTGTTACCACCCAACTTCGGTATGCAAAAAACACACCCTCAAGACTCTAGCAAGCCCTTTGCTTTAACGCAGCCAACGGAAACATCTACTTGCAAACGCTTTCGGGTTTCTACTCGGGAGCGACAGTATCAAGCGACAATACCTGTTTACAGCAACCACAGGCTCTCTTTGATTGTTTAGCCAAACACACTTCTCCGTCAATGCATTTTATTTTTAGATTTTGCTGTATTATACAGCATTAATATCACTTTGTCAATAAATTGCTATGAATTTATTACAAAATTAATGCCATTTTAACATTTTATTAATTGATTTATTTATTAATTTTTTTATATTTTTCTCTAGTTGCCATTCCCCCTCTTATATGTCTTTGTGCCTTATTAATGTCTAAAACCTCACGAACCTCGGAATATAACTGTGGATTAACTTTGCGCAATCTTTCTGAAACATCAGTATGTACTGTCGATTTGCTTAGTCCAAATACTTTTGCCGTCGCTCTAACTGTTGCTTTGTTTTCAACTATATATTCACCAAGCTCTACAGCTCTTTCTTCTACTATGCCTTTCAATCGTAACCCTCCCGTATTCCATATCGTTTAATAATATGTTTGACACAGAAATTTTATGACGATAGCAAGGCAGATAACACATATTATAATCTTGCAAGTTTGACAAAAGTTCTAATATGTAATAAATTATTAATGTAAATCACTATAAAAGCGAGGTAAATCAATGAACGATATAAATTTAAGTCCTGAAGTTAAAAAGCAAGTCATAAAAATGCAAAAAGTTGAGCTAAATGGATATTTGGTTTATAATAATATTGCAAAACGCACTAAAGATGAGAAAAACAAGGAAGTTTTAAGGCGTATTGCTTTGGAGGAAAAAAAGCACGCCGAAGATTTAGAAAAGCTAACAGGAGTTAAAGTCAAGGCAAATCCTTTGATTGTTTGGCTTTATACTTTAATGAGCATACTTTTAGGTTTTACTTTTACTATAAAATTTATGGAGCGTAACGAATCAGGTGACTCTAAAAAATATGCGCAGCTTGAAAAGGAAGTTCCCGAGTTTAAGCAAATAGCTGAAGATGAAGAGAGGCACGAGCGTGAGTTGCTTGCTTTGCTTGATGAAGAAATTTTAAAATATGTAGGCTCTATGGTTTTAGGCCTTAACGATGCACTTGTAGAGCTTACGGGAACTCTTGCAGGTCTTACCTTTGCCCTTGGAAACAATAAAATTGTTGCTCTATCAGGGCTTATAACTGGAATTTCTGCAACCTTTTCTATGGCATCAAGCGAGTACCTTTCTGCAAAATCTGAAGGAAGACCGGACGCTTTAAAGTCTTGCACATACACAGGATTTGCATACCTTGTAACTGTAGCGCTTTTAATTTTACCTTATTTGTTATTACCAGCCGGTAGCGCTTTGCCTGCATTTATAATAATGCTTTTTATTGCTCTGTTTATAATTTTTGCATTCAATTTTTACTTGTCAGTTGCACAGGAACTTAATTTCAAAAAGAGCTTTGCTGAAATGGCTTTAATTAGTATGGGAGTTGCAGCACTTTCTTTTGTTGTGGGTCTTGCCGTTAAACATTTTCTTGGAGTAGATATATAATTTATATTGATGTATTGACAAATCAATATAATTAGGTATAATTCTATTAATGGCTGTGACGAAGACGGTCGAGATTTTTTTGTTTTAGAGAGTCGGCGGTTGCTGTGAGCCGATACAAAAATGTCTAAACGACTTATCCCTTTTGAGCTAAAGATTCGAAATGTAAAGAGTAGGGTCTTTCGTGTTAAATGCTACGACAGTGCATTGGGCTTATATGAGCCTATAAGGTGGCATCTTTTTGATGCAATTTGAGTGGTACCGCGGGTATGATTATTATTCTCGTCTCAAGGAGTTTTTTCTTTGAGATGGGATTTTTTATTTTTATTTTTAATTTAAGGAGGAATTGTTATGGCAAATACCAATATGAATGCTCAGCTGATAGAGGTGGCACAGCGAATTAAAACGCTTAGAGAAATTCTTGAGATTTCAGAAGAAGAGATGGCGCAAAACACCAATGTTTCTATTGGCGAATATCAAAAATATGAGCTTGGTGAAAAGGATTTTAGCTTTACTTTTATATACAAATGTGCAAAACATCTGGATGTTGACCCAACAGATTTAATTAGGGGTGTTAGCCCTACCCTTTCTTCATACAGTCTTACAAGAAAAGGTGATGGACTTCCAATCACACGACGCAAAGGCTTTGAATATGTTAATATGGCTCCTATGTTTAAGAAAAAGGTTGCAGAGCCTTTTTATGTTAAAATGCCATACTCAAAAGACGAACAAGATGCTCCAATCAAACTGTCTACGCACGAGGGACAAGAGCTTGATATCGTCATTAGCGGTCGTATGAAAATTCAAATTGGTGACCATACGGAGATCTTAGAGGCTGGAGATTCCATATATTATGACAGTTCCACCCCGCACGGAATGATTGCAATTGATGGCGAGGATGTCGAGATTTATGCAATTGTTTTACAGTCAAACGCTGAGGATAAGGCTGACGCTCCTGAAAAAGATTTTGACCTAGTTGTAAAGCACAGACTTGAGCGTGAGGCAAGCAAAACAGTCATTGACCCGTTTGTTGATGCTGAGCTTGATGAAAACGGAGTTCTTAAAAATAT
>CAYMGK010000214.1:0-2755 GCA_964389965.1 uncultured Clostridia bacterium
CAATATGGGGCTTATCTTGTACCCTACAAGCCTATCTAATATTCTTCTCGTTTGTTGTGCTTCTACCAACCCCATATGCATTGTTCGAGGGTGCTTAATAGCTTCTAAAACGGCATTTTTTGTAATCTCATAAAATTCTATCCTGCATGGTTTTTCCTCAGGTATTCCTAAAGCATTTGCCAAATGCCATGATATTGCTTCACCTTCCCTGTCAGGATCTGTTGCTAATAGAATCTCCTTAGCTTTTGTCGCCTCTTTTTTTAATTTGCTCAACAAAGGACCTTTTCCCCGTATGGTAATGTATTTAGGTAAGAAACCAGACTCAACATTTATGCCCAATTGGCTCTTTGGTAAATCTTTTATATGCCCCATTGAAGCCTCAATTTTGTAGTTCTTTCCTAAATATTTGCGTAAAGTTTTTGCTTTAGCCGGGGATTCAACAATTATTAAAGACTTAGTCATCCAAAATCACCTTTACATGTGTTTTATTTTATAGCTATAATTAAAAATTAATTTCTAACAAAATAACCCCCTGAAAGAGCTGTGATTAAGCCCTTGAGTTCAAGGCGAGTCAAAATCACATTTAATTCTTGAGAATTTTTTTGGGTTTCATTTATGATCTGCTCAATCTGGACAGGATGGTAATCTATTAACTTAAAAACAGCCTTTTCGGAAATATCTAAATCTTGCAGGCTAATGTTACTTTCCGTGGAATTATCGCCATGTCTCGTTAAATACAGCTCATCTAATATATCATCTATACTTTCTACAAGCTTTGCTCCTTGCTTGATTAATCCGTGGGTTCCACGACTATAGGGGCTAAAAATACTGCCAGGAATTGCAAAAACTTCCCTGCCCTGTTCCAACGAAAAGTCTGTTGTTATTAATGAACCACTTTTTCCTGCGGCTTCCACTACAAGTGTGCCCAGTGAAAGACCGCTAATGATACGGTTTCTCGCAGGGAAATTTGCTGCAAAAGGTGGCGTGCCAAGTGGAAAACTAGAAACGACACACCCATATTCAAGTATTTTTTTCATTAGTCCCTTGTTTTCCGGAGGATATATAGTATCTATTCCACAACCAAAAACTGCCGTTGTCGGCCCTCCGGCGGCAATTGCACCTTTGTGCGCATATGAATCAATGCCCCGTGCCATACCACTAACTACATTTATATTCATTGAAACTAGCTCTTTAGAGAATCTCATAGCCACGTTTTTGCCATATGTAGATGCTTTCCTAGTCCCCACTATAGCCAGGGAATTTTTATTAAAAGCAATATTATCACCTTTTACATAAATAACTGGGGGTGGATCATAAATTTGTTTCAATTGCTCCGGATAATCCTTGTCTAATAAAGTTAATATTGTTACGCCCAATTCCTTTGCTTTTTTGACTTCTTTATTTGGATCAATCCTTTTTCTATATGTCATGATTTTGGTAGTTGTTGTTTTCCCGATTCCGGGGATATTATAAAACTCTTCAGGCTTTGCTTTTAAAAAGCTAGAATAACTCTTAAATCTTTTAGCCAGTTTTTGAATCTTTATAGAACCAAGTTTAGGTATTAAGTTCAAAGCTATTAAGATATCGATGTTTTTCATGGCTACCCCCAAATTAATATTCTATTCCCTGTTGTGCTGAAATTCCTTGTTTATAATGATGTTTTAACTCTTTTATTTCACTTACCATATCGGCTTATCACAAAATGCTTTCAGATTCATATCTTCCTGTTAGGACCAATGTTGTGGAGCCCGGTTTTAATTCTATTAAATCAAGAACATCTTGTTCATCTATAAGCCCATAGTCTACCGCTACATTGACCTCGTCAAGAATGATCAGGTCATATTTTTCAGATAATATAATGTCTTTCGCTAAATTCAATCCTTCGCGAGCTAGTTTTAAATCTTGCGCAGTTGGATGCCCTTTTTTGACAAAAGCATCTAGACCTTTTTGAACTAATTTAATTTGTTGTTTTGCCTTTGCCATTTCCAGTATATACTATAACCAAACCCGTTTTTCTTTTCTCTGTATTATCCTCCTCTTTACGCCTTTTTATTACACTCTCAAGATTTTAGTAGTATTTATCAATGTTTCTATATTGTAACGCCTCCGCTAAGTGATGTTCTTTAATGGAGTGTTTGCCATCTAAATCCGCTATAGTCCTCGCTATTTTAAGTATTTTATCATGTGCTCTTGCACTCAATTTCATATTTTTAAATGCTGCTTTCATTAGAAGTGTACTAGATTTATCCAGTTTACAGTATTTACTTAAAAGCCTTGAAGTAAGTTGTGAATTGCAATATATATCATGTTTTTTATATCTTTCAAATTGCACTGATCTTGCAGCTTCGACTCGTTTTTTAATTGTTATTGAATCGGCAGTAATGGGATTTTGTAAATCTGAAAATTTCACAGGTGCTACTTCTAATTGCAAATCAATCCTATCCATAAGCGGCCCCGAGATTTTTGTAAGATATCTGTTGATTTGATGTGGTGAACAACTACATTCACGAAATGGATCACCGTAAAACCCACAAGGACATGGATTCATAGCTGCAATCATCATAAATTTAGTGGGATATGTAATTGTCGCGTTTGCCCGAACAATAGTTATTTTTTCATTCTCAAGGGGTTGACGTAAGAGCTCCAGTATCGACCTAGGGAATTCCGGAAGTTCATCTAAAAAGAGCACCCCATGGTGGGCTAAGGTAATTTCACCGGGTTTGGGAATTCTACCACCCCCTACCATTCCAACGGC
>CAYMGK010000215.1:0-2745 GCA_964389965.1 uncultured Clostridia bacterium
TCTATATCTTCCATTTGGTCTATAGGATTTAGACCAGCTTGTATTTAGTCTACTACTTATAGACCCATCTGTCAAGGGGCGGGTGGAAAGGATGTGTAGAACATTAAAATCACGCCTACCAATCCGGTTGCGGTAATTTAGATGGTGTTGTTAATGGCACTGTCTTGGCCTTGGGGGAAATCCCAGTACGTGAAAGGGTCTCACAAAATTTTGATTTACCAGCCTCTACCCCTCAAACTAAAAAACGCTACATCCCGCCCATGACCATCCATGGAAAGCGAGGGAGTTTAATAAACATGTAAAAAATTAGCAGCAGCGGAGATTTCCCGAAGGCATTACGTATAAGGATCTTTGGTACACCCAACTATTTGCACTTGATGCATTACTTATATATTGGCACTGGATTTCCAGTGCTTATCTTTGATGTTTTTCGGGATATTTTTGCTTTTCCTTGGCATAATTTCTTTCGGGATGGCTGGCACGCCATCCACATCAATTGTTTGCAAAGGAAAAACCCATACCAGCCGTTGTTTACCATCCGCGTCGGGTTGGATCTCTTCAAAGGGCTCTCCTACTAACCTAACCTCACCCTTATAGGTATATTCCCCGGCAACAAAAACTTCAAAAAGGTGTACTTTAACGCCATTCTTATTTGACTCATACAATGTTTTATTTTGCATAAAACCCAGATTCTGGTCACCTCGTAGACCCATACCGACATAATAGCAGATATCACCTAACCAACGATTCCCATAGATAGACTTAACGTAATCGGATATAATTACCAGAGTGTTGGTCCGATGTGAACGTCTCATTCCACCTTGTGGACTACATTTAAAAATTGCACATAATTGTCGATTATCAATCACATCACCCGGGTGTAGCTCTGCTCTTTCCCTTTCCCTTTTGGTCAATATTGTCCACTCCTTTCCGGATGATATTTAGGTTTTTATGTTTTTCAAAACACCGCCACTTTCTAGTTCCTTCACTGCTTTTTGCGTGGCCAATTTAATTATGAAATACAAAACAATTGCCGGCATCAGAAAAAAGCGGGGGCACAAAAGTACTGCTCAGGTATTGCCCATAAAAATGTTCCCCCATCATGAAGATTTCATCTTCTCCATATATTCTTCCCTAATTTCCGACAACAGTTTTCCACTTTCTTTATGAATTGCAAAAACATAGGTATGAACACTAGCCCAACCATATACGTCCTTGAGCCATGCCTGCATAGATTTTTCCGCCCCATCCACTAACACATTTCCATTTGCCAGTAGTTCAGCCTCTTCCTCCCTATCTTTTGCAACAATTATATCTCCCGCCTTTACCACACCCCATTCCAGCATTTCATTGATCCTGGGCAATTTTCGTCTAGTTACTTTGCTTTCCCCCTTCCCACCAGCCGGTGCCACATCTAGTAAATCTATATAATAATCACTATAGCCAATCGGCGGTAATATCCTTTCAATATATAGGTAGGGTTCCTCTTTGATAATATATGGTGTTAGTTTATAGCAGTTAATGTCCACATTGTTGCTATTTAGCCACGCCACTGCCGACAGGGTTTGTTCATCAAAGTCAGATGCGGCTAAAATTATTCTTTGCCGTTTATTAAAACTCTTTTCCGCTTTATTTTCCCGTAAAAATTCATAAAGTTTACGCACACCGAACTCAAAGGATGTCAACTCCCCAGGCTCAAACTCATGACGGTACCTTTCGATATAAGGGGCATATACCTTCTCAACAAGTTCATTTGGGCTGCCGATAGTTGCATAACTTGCTGCATAACGAATGGCCTGAAATTCAAATGCCTCTTTTCTACCCTCTATATCTTTGCGGTCCCTCTTCACTTCAATGAGAACAATACTCCCGTCATTGTCAATTGCTGTAAGATCACTTCGGCTGTATTTTTCGTTCTTTACCTGCTGCCCCACAATTAGCATTGATTCCTCATCTCCGCAAAGCATATCTATATTAAGTCTGAGGATTTCTTCAATATCTTTTTCCTTCATGTCCAGATCAAAAAATGTAACTGGTTCAACTTTATAAGCAACTTGTCCCTTTATGCTATACATGTAAGCACCCCCCTTTCCACAATTCTCCAATGTAGATACCTTTTCCTTCTTCAATGGTTGTCATATGCTTTCCCCTACATACCCATATCCAATAGGTCCCCATAGTCCGTTGAATAAAAAATTGACCAACAAACAAAAAAACAACCCTTGTTCACCATGGGTTGACCAAACGGAGAATCGTCCCCGCTTTTCTCCTCGACGGAGAACCCCCGCGCTTGCTTCGGCCCTCAACTATCCAAGCCGTTCATCTGTTTAAAATGCATAAACATAGGCGGGCCCTCTTACTAAATCATTGATCTACCCCGGGCCGGTTAATTGTTCTATTTGGGCCACCTTCTCATAGTCACCCTTTGTAAATCGAGCTCATGCGTTTTTATTACATCTATTCCCCTCAAAATTAGAACCGCTATTAGTGCTTTTTCTCAGCACTATGTTGTGCTAAAAAACAAGCAGTCCGGGGGGCCACGTCACTCCTTGACAGCTCAAAAATATACCATATGGATTCTTGCTTCACCACATTCTGCTTACCACGGCCATCTGCTAATTTTTGACGGGCAAAGTAACCGGTTCAAAAACTCATTAAGGAAAAATTACCCCGGGGGCTGTAAAGTAAATGCGAAAATGTCCCCAAAAACATCAAACATTAGCACTGGAAAATCCAGTGCCATGT
>CAYMGK010000216.1:0-2717 GCA_964389965.1 uncultured Clostridia bacterium
GTCTTGAGGAAGGGATTCGTAGTTTGTTATTATTTCTCCAAGTGAGGTCTTTATATCCCAGTTGTCTTTACCTTGGTATATTACAAGTGGTATTATTATGGGTAATTTCATTGTCTTTTGTTTCTTTGTCTTAGAATCCCAGATTTCAAGCATGTATTTCAGCAGTTGCAGGGGTATATCATCGGATACATAACTTTTGTGTTCAAAGAGAAAGTATATATAGCCTTCACTTTCATTTATGTTCACCTTAAATAGTAGGTCAGAAAAACTTTCTTTTAGTTCTTTGTTTATAAAGCTATCTTTTTGTGGTTGCAATGTGTCTATGTCTGCTGTTCAATTATGCCGGCCTTCTTGTTGTTTTGCAATTGTTTCTATTTGCATTATATCAGATCCTTTTCTTTATCGGAATCCCACATCTAACTCAATAATATATTCCTCAAAGGTTCCCTAAGCTCCACAGGTATTGTAGCTATTTTATGCCTCCGATTATTTTGCCTTGCCCTACCCACTACTACCAAGGCCTTTAGCCACAATAAAGCCAAAGGTGATTCAGGGTGCCTATCTGACCAGAAAAAACCTTCCCCTTCCATTGAACCAAACTCATGGGTTATTTTACTGATTTTACACCAACCACCATTTTCCAGTAAAAGTTCCAGTATCCCCTTTTCCTTTTTACTTAATTTACTAGCTACTTCCTCCAAGTTACTTTGGTCTGTTAGATACTCGAAAATATATTTTTCCCGCCATTTTCTTCGCCTAAACCGGCCAAGACCATAAATATCACAAGCGGCCACAAGCCAATGTGCCGGCATATTTTTTAGCCCCCTTGACAAGGAAGGATTAAGGGGGACCATTTTGTTTTCAACATCTTGCCTTTTGCTTTCTTCAAAGTGTTCAATTATTATTTCATCAGGGGTTATGGATTCGCCGTTTATCAAGTCTTTAAGGATTTTGGCCTTCTGATTAAATTCTTCACCTATACCTGATGCCTTTTCCACATTTTTATAGTATTTCTTGGCCTTTTCTATATTACCTATTTCTAACAAAAAGGCGGAATAATTAAGGGAAAACAAGGGGTCGTCCTGGTACACATCCTCCAAAATCTTAAACAATTTCAATGCCTTCCTGGGCCTTTGGTCTAACCTGTAATAACTTGCTAAATTAAGGAGGGCTGGTGGATAGAGCTCCCCTTTCTCCATAGGCCCTTCTAGAAGGACTATGGCATCATCTAATTTACCTTCATTTTTTAATTTTGTAGCTTCACCTACTATCTTGGACAACCTATCATCATGTTCATTTATAATTTCCTGTGTTTTAACTGTTATACTAGTCATCCTGCCATCTATAATAGCAGGGATTTGCTCATCTTTCCCATAAACACCAATTTCCTTCAAAGTTTGGGCGGCACAAATCTTAGCATCAATATTAAAAACATTAGAGTTCAAAACCCGTTTACCTAATTCTACTCCCCATTCCCCACCGTGTTTAACCAACTGGCCAATCATTTGACTGGCCCCATCTGAGGAGCCTTCATCTTCATCATTAGCTAATACTATGTTCAAGAGCATTACCCGGACATACCCATCTTTCATCAGCTCTCTGTGATATTCTTCATCCTGTTCACTTTTTACGAACATTTTCCGAAAATCCTCACCCGATAATACCTTATAGCCTATGCCAAAATGAGGTAACTCACGCTGCATAACCAGTGTTGCAATATTCAGCAGATGTAAAATCGGGCCAAAGTCATCTTCACCACATCTTTCCAATAATCTTATGGCCTGTTTATAATCCCGCATATTATAAGAGGCTACTGCCCCTATGTAATGGGCCTCCCATGAAATATGAAGCCCCCGCCAGCGTCGGTAAAGATTAAATACATTTCGGTGGTCCCTTAGTTTAGCCGCCGCCCTCATTATAATTACAGTATACTCCCGAAAAAAATCTGGCACATTATTTTTATCAAACTGTAAAAGCCCATTATTAAAATCATCTATTGCCCTGTCTAGATATTCCTTTGCCGAAGACCGGTCTCCCAAAGCATTGTAAATTTGTGAAACTAAGGCATATGTATAGGGGTTTGGCTTTTTAAAAACCTTATTGTCTGACAAAACCGGCTTTATGGTAGATAGAGCCTTATGGTAATCCCCACTTAAGTAGTATGTCATGGCCAGGTTGTTTCTTACATATAGATTATCAGCATATTTGAGTGTCTTTTTAAAAAGCTGTTTTGCTCCTTGTAAATCCCCCTTGTCTTGGAGTAGTCTTCCTTTATTATAAATCTTGGCTAATTTTGCCTCGTCCATTTATTTTCCCCCTTCATTATTTATCCGATTAAAGGCTTTTAAATCTGGGCCGCCGCTTTACACATCTATATTTTCTATACAAATTCCCCCACGATTTTGGGGACGGACCTTTTTTTCAACGATAACAATATTTCCGGGAAGAACCCTTTTTCCCAATAATAAACTAACTCAATGGGATAAATAAAAGGTCCGTCCCTGAATTTGTAGTCCCCGAATTTGTATAACTTTTGTGCTTAGAGAGAAAGTATATATAGCCTTCACTTTTGTTTATGTTCACCTTGAATAGTAGGTCTGAAAAACTTTCTTTTAGTTCTTTGTTTATAAAGCTATCTTTTTGTGGTTGCAATGTGTCTATGTCTGCTGTTCAATTATGCCGGCCTTCTTGTTGTTTTGCAATTGTTTCTATTTGCA
>CAYMGK010000217.1:0-2683 GCA_964389965.1 uncultured Clostridia bacterium
GCCTCTTATTAAGCCACCTGGATCTACCTGCTTTACCTATGGTAATATTCTCATGTTCAATATTGCTAACCTGACCTACTGTTGCACGACAATTTACAGATACCATGCGCACTTCTCCTGAAGGCAATCTCAGTGTTGCCATGCCACCTTCCCGAGCCATAAGTTGAGCTGATGCACCGGCAGATCTTGCCATCTGCCCGCCTTTCCCTGGAATAAGTTCGATATTATGAACAGTGGTACCCACCGGCATATGAATTAAATCCAGAGCATTCCCAGGCTTGATATCCGCCTTTTCACCGGATTCAATAATATCCCCTACGGAAATACCCGCAGGTGCTAAAATATACCGCTTTTCACCATCTGCATATGATAGCATTGCAATATACCCAGTGCGGTTCGGGTCATATTCGATAGATGTAACTTTAGCTGGTACACCGTCTTTATCTCGTTTAAAATCAATAATTCTGTATTTGCGTTTATGTCCGCCACCCCGATGTCTTATTGTTGTTCTGCCCTGCATGTTGCGTCCTGCTTTGTTTTTTATTGTTTCTACCAAAGACCGTTCCGGATCCTTTTTAGTAATTTCTTCAAAGGATGAAACATTCATATACCTACGGCCCGGCGTAGTTGGTTTAAACTTTTTTACAGACACATTATTCCCTCCTTCACTACATCAAATCAAAACCATATTATAAATTAAATTATAGAGCCTCAAAAAATTCAATACTTTTACTGTCTTCGGTTAATGTAACAATAGCTTTCTTCCAATCAGGGCGCTTGCCTTCAAATCTGCCCATTCGCTTGATTTTACCACGCATATTTATGGTATTTACCTTGGCGACTTTCACTCCAAAAATGGATTCCAATGCATTTTTTATTTCGGTTTTGTTTGACCTTCTGTCAACAATAAATACATATTTGTTTTCTTGCTGCATATCCATGCTTTTTTCTGTAATCATTGGCCTAATAATCCTGCATACACCTCCTCAATCCGTCTAGCCGCCTCTTTTGTTATTATCAAATTATCATGATTTAAAACATCATATACGTTTAAAGTATTTACATGTGTAACCTTGACCCCTTGAATATTGCGTGCAGATTTTTCGATGTTTACCGCTTTGGCAGCAAGCACTATGAGGGATTTTTTATCAGCTTTTAAGTTTTTTAATATATCAACCATTTGTTTGGTCTTAGGCACTTCCATTTCTAAACTATCAAGCAAAATTAATTCATTATATGCCACTTTCGCACTTAATGCCGATCTCAATGCAAACCTTTTAAGTTTTCTGGGCATATTAGTTTTAAAGGAGCGGGGTTTTGGCCCAAAAGTGATTCCACCTTTTCTCCATAATGGCGACCTAATACTACCATGTCTAGCTCTACCTGTGCCTTTCTGCCGCCAGGGTTTTCGCCCACCACCGGCAACTTCAGCTCGCGTCAAAGTATTTGCAGTGCCCCGCCTTTGATTTGCCAAATAGTTGACTACAGCTTGGTGCAGTATCTCCTGCCTTATTTCGGTGCCAAACACATCATCAGATAGCTCCATATCGCCAATCTGTTCCCCTTGCACATTAAACAAAGTTACTTTTGGCATTGGGCTCCTCCTTTCACATTTATTTTTCGCCTTTAATAGTGTTTTTAATGAGTAGCAATGATTTTTTGGGTCCGGGTACAGAGCCCTTTATTAATAATAAATTTTTATCTGGATCAACTTTTACTACTTCCAAGTTCTGCACAGTTGATTTTTCTGCCCCTAAGTGACCGGGGCTTTTTCTCCCTTTGAAAACCCTTGATTGACCGGCAGATCCCGAAGAACCAGGGCCTCTGTGGTGTCTTGATCCATGAGACATGGGCCCACGTTTAAAATTCCAGCGTTTTATCCCACCGGCGAAGCCTTTTCCTTTCGATATGCCTGTAACATCTATCCTGTCACCGGGTTGGAATACATCCACCTTTATCTCATCACCTACATTGTATTTATCAATGTTTTTTAGTTTAAATTCCCTTAAATAGCGTTTGAATTTCAGTTGGTTTTTCCTAAATTCTCCTTGTTCCGGCCGATTTAACCTTCGGTCTTTTATATCCTCATAGCCCACCTTAAGTGCATTGTAACCATCAGTATTCACGGTCTTTTTTTGCACCACAAGGCATGGACCGGCTTCAACAACCGTAACAGGTAAAGCCTCTCCCGTATCACTAAAGAACTGAATCATGCCAAGTTTTTTGCCCAAAATGGCCTTTGTAGTCATATAATTCACCTCCACTGCTACTATAGCTTTATTTCAATATCGACTCCTGCCGGCAAATCGAGTCTCATAAGTGCATCAACAGTTTTTTGATTCGGCTGTCTGATATCTATCAATCTCTTATGTGTTCTAGATTCAAATTGCTCTCTGGCATCCTTGTACTTATGGGGGGCTCGGAGTATAGTAACAATACTTCTGTCAGTAGGTAAAGGTATAGGCCCTGATACTCTAGCCCCGGTCCGCTTAGCAGTTTCTACAATTTTCTTAGCCGACTGATCCAACACTCCGTGGTCAAAAGCCTTAAGCCGAATTCTTATCTTCTGATGGGCCATCTATGTCCCTCCTTACTTTATGAAAGTTCCAGTTATTTTTCAATTATCTTAGCAACTACACCTGCACCTACGGTCTTGCCACCTTCACGTATTGCAAATCTAAGA
>CAYMGK010000218.1:0-2671 GCA_964389965.1 uncultured Clostridia bacterium
GCTTGCTCCCCACTTACAGTGGCCGGACCGTTCTGGATTTTCACCAGATTCCTAAAGCTGAAGTTTTTTATGTAATTTTTACAAGCAGTGCTTAAAGTTCAATTCCCTTTCTAGCTTCAACACCTTTTGTGTAGTAGTGTTTTATTTCTTTCATTTCAGTTACAAGATCAGCAATGTCCACGATTTCTTTAGGGGCATATCTGCCCGTAATTATAACTTCCACATTTTGCGCCCTACTCTTTATAACTGAAATGGCCTCTTTTACTGAAAAAAGTTTGTAGTACAAAGCAATGTTGAGTTCATCCATAACAACAACATCATAGTCCCCAGATTCCAATACATCCTTTAGCTCTTTCAGACCTTTTTTAGCTAAGGCAATATCTTCTTCCGTTGGCTTTTCGTATATAAAACAATCCCGACCGAATTGCCTCATTTCAAGATTGTCAAGGTAATTCGGGCATTTCAGTTCACTGTATTCCATTCCCTTTACAAACTGTCCGAAAAAAACAGTTTTGCCCGCACATACCGCCCTTAACGCTAGTCCCAGTGCCGCCGTTGTTTTTCCCTTCCCATTTCCAGTGTATACATGGATATATCCTTTTTTCATAACAATCCCCCATTCATAATCCTAAATTTCTCCTAGAAAAGGCAATTTACCAGACTGTATTTTTATAAATAAAAAATACCCCGCCTTTAGCTAGGTAGAGTATTCGATGTGAAATGGTAAAATAAAGTATAACCTTTTCCTAGAAGGCATAACATGATGTCGTTCAACCTAGTATCCTGACTCATGGATAATCGCCCGCTTTTACCTTCCCAGCAATGCCAGTGGCTAAAATAAAGCTTGCTCCCCACTTACAGTGGCCGGACCGTTCTGGATTTTCACCAGATTCCTAAGAATTGAACTCAATAAGTATATTTAATTGTCTGTCACCACTATATGTTATATCACTTTTTATGTCAAGATAAAATTCCCACCATTATCCTTTTAGCAAATGGAAGCATTTCAACTTCAAAATTAAATTCCACCAAAGTTGCTTTCTACGTTGGAATTAGAAGTTACTTCACTGATAAAAGCCGATCCCAAGATAAGAAGCCCTCCTGTGATTTGCACAAAAGTCATTGTTTCATGTAAAAAAGTATGCGCAAAGGCTAATGCGGAGATAGGGTCAATATAACTTAGAATTGCTATGGTCTGGCCTTTCAATTGTTTGATAGCTGTGAAATACAAATAATATGCAATTCCCGTATGAAAGATACCTAATAAAAATATTGGATATACAAAGTCCAACCTAAGACCTGTAAAACCACTGTCCCCCCAAAACAAAATGGTAAATAAAAGGACTAATGCTGAAACATTGAGCTGGATCATACTAGTACAAAAGCCCGATAGATTCTTTATAAACTTGTTCATAATTACAACACCTGCATATAGGGTTGCACCTAAAATCCCATAAGCCACGCCTTTTATGTGATTATATGTATTACTCACATTTATATCTCCTATATTTAGTATTAAAAGTAAACCAAGCATAGCTATACAAATGCAAACAAGTTTAGTCTTAGTTAGCCTTTCTTTGAGGATTTTCGCAGAAAGCAGCATTATGAATATAGGGGCGAAATAGTAACTTAGTGTTCCAAGGGAAACACTTGAATACCTGTAAGCCTGAAATAAGCATGCCCAATTTAGCCCAAGGGCTATGCCGGAAAATAACAGCAGCACAAGATTTTTTCGTATGGCTTCAATAGGGATTTTGTATTTTATTATAAACCCAATAAAAATCAAAAAAACCCCGCCGATTGCTGCCCTAAAAAAGGCAATTTCCAATGAAGGCAAATCTATGTTTTTAACTACAACACCTATGCTCCCAAATATGAGCATAGAAACAATCATCCCAAATCTCCCTTTCAATTTACCCCACCCTCGCAGTTCAATTTTATGAAACCAAATATTTGGTTAATCATGAAAGGTCTTTTAGTGGAATCATGGTCGGATTTCAAGTATAACAGGGCAGTGGTCGCTACCATAGATATGTGATTCTATCCCTACATCATTAATATTTTCTTTAAGCCTTTCAGATACGATAAAATAGTCGATTCTCCAACCTATATTTCGTTCCCTTGCCTTAAACATATATGACCACCAGGTATATGCCCCTTCTTTATCCGGGTAAATATGCCTAAAACTATCTACAAAACCCGACTCCAAAAGTTGTGTCATCTTCTGCCGTTCCTCATCAGTGAAGCCCGCATTTTTTCTATTGTTTTCGGGATTTTTTAAGTCTATTTCCCTATGTGCCACATTTTTATCTCCACAGCTAATAACAGGTTTTTTATCGTCTAATTTCAGTAAGTAGTTTCGAAAATCATCCTCCCATTCCATTCTGTAGTCTAGTCTTGCCAACCCCCTTTGGGAGTTAGGTGTGTATACATTGACAAGATAAAAATCTTTAAATTCTAAAGTTATGAGCCTTCCCTCCTGGTCATGTTTTTCAATACCCATCCCATATGTGACAGATAGTGGTGAGTGCTTTGTAAAAATAGCAGTCCCCGAATACCCCTTTTTAACTGCATAATTCCAATACTTTTCATAGCCATCTAAATCCAGTTCTACCTGCCCTTCCTGTAGTTTTATTTCCTGGAGGGAGAAGATATCTGCATTTATTTCCCT
>CAYMGK010000219.1:0-2649 GCA_964389965.1 uncultured Clostridia bacterium
TTTCCGAAATGTGTTGCATGTCTGTAAGTTATCATTTTGCCAGTGTTTTTACCTGTAACTTTTTGAACCAAAAACATATATCCTTAGTTTTTCGCCGGCACAGCGTAATTTTGGCGAAAAGATAAATCCTTCACCCGCAACCATGAGAAACGTTGTATTATCCTACTGTTTATGTCGATGTCTGGAACAACGATGATGCTTCTTAAACCATAGATTTTACGTGGTTTGACTGGGAGGGTGCTCTCATCGAGGAGTAAATCCATCTATGGCTAGGAATTACAGGTGTTGTGCTTACAAAATCTCTTATGCTTAAAATCATCTCCTTTATCAATTTTAATGTAGTAGTTTGTAACATCATAAAGGATCGCATAACTGCGAGGTTTGCAATTTATCCTGATTTGTTCATGAAAACGTAGAAGAAGATCTTCGCGTAAATTGTGCTAAAGAGAAAAGAACCTAACTGACGCATAGCTCACTGTCAATATAGGTAGGAAAATCCGATAATTAATGACTAGTTGACTGTTAGACAGCAAATGGTTTTTTATCAAGTCCAAGCCATATATTTCAAGTTACTTTTACAAATAAGGTAGGGTTACCCGTTGGTAAATCCGTTTGACTAAATCATAACCCTTAGATCCTGACTTTTGCAGTTAATAGAACGAAAAAATGCCGTTAAGGCCTTTTGATATAAGGGTCTGACGGCATTAAAAAGTTACAACAGATTGTTGTTGATTCAACCTTTTTTTGTATCTGCTATCATCTTTTTAATTTCTCCTACTTTAAGATATTTACGGTTTAGGTCTATGCCCATATTTTTACTGATTGCCTCCGTAATCTCATCCGTATGGTTAAAGACATACCAGTTTTTTTCGAAAAGACTTCCTGAAGCCCTATTCAAACTCTCTACAATCTTACGGATTGAATATTTGTTTTCAAGGTTAAGGGCCAATAAGCGGGCTATGATAAGGGCTACATAGCAAATTAGGAAATGTGCTTGGATATGATCTGTCCGGGACACGAAGACCGGACGTGTTTCAAGGTCGCTTTTGGTCACTTTAAAAGCCTCCTCGATACGCCAAAGTCCCCTATAAATGTCGATGATCTCCTTATCGGTTTTCTGCCACTCACTAGTAACTATGGCATAGTAACCATCAAATTTTTCTTCTTCTCGTAATTTGGCCTCATTAAAAATGGGTTTTTGCTTGGAGGACATAACTTCGCCGGTTTTGGGATCAAAAGCAAGATTTTTGATGTACTTGGCCGCACCATAAGCAATGGCTCGATTGTATCTTGAGGGGTTTTTCACCAAATCCCTTGCTTTCGAAACAGCCACCTCGCGTTCTGCCTTTGCTTTGTGCGCATAGTATGGACTGTAAAACACCACTTGCTTTTCATCTATGCGAACTTTGGTCCTGCCCCCTTTGGCATTGCTGACGGCGATTTCACGGGGATACAGCCTGGACTTAACTTTGAAGCCATTATCGTATTCTTGGTAACCCTTTTGATCCAAGACATAAGATTTAAATTCTTTGTTTCCACCGCGAACTGTCTGTGAATAAACGTAGCCATCTCCCTTAACCAGGCTAAATGCAATGTTATCGGCAGTGTTAATCCCTTTGTCCGCCACTATAATAGTCCGGCCAATCTCATAATTCTTTTTAACCCGATCCAATATCGGCATTAAGGTAAGACAATCATTGGTGTTACCAGGGAAAAGATCATACATGATAGGAATACCATTGGTATCCATTAACAAACCCATTTGGACAATAGGATCAGGGCGGTGTTCTTTCGATACCCCTTTTTTCCGCAGTTCATCCTGTTTATCAATTTCAAAATAGTAGTTGGTCACATCGTAATAGACTAGTTCAGTGGTCCGACCATATTTATCTATCAGTTGGCGGTGAAGATGTTTTTGAAGTGCGCCTTTTGATGTAACTACTTGTGTAAGACAACGGTAGACATCGTCTAAAGAAAAATCACTGTTTTCAAAGTACAGATCTTTTTGCTCATAGGTCTTCTTTTTGGACGCAGGAGCAAGGAGTCGGGAATAAATTAAAAGTTTCATGATGTTGTTTGTATTGAATTTGGATTTGAACGGCCTGGAATGGTTGCTGAAAAACGTATGTAGTTCCAGATCATGATAAATCTTGCTTAGCACTGCATACCCAATATTTTTCCGATTAGCCTTGGAACTCACTATGATCTCATTTGGATCAAAACTTACTTCCACCGGCTTGTTTTCAAGGACATATTCTTTGTTCATTTCCTCAATTACTGCTTTGAAATGGGCAATGGGGTCAGGGTAACTCTTTTTCAAATCATCGAGATACCCAAGGGATTTAATCGTTTTATGCTTTACCTTCTTGGTTACAGGATCTCTATATCCATGAACGATGGATAGATAGGTGCGACCGTTACTTATGCCTTTACGCAAGTACACAAAACCACCTCCTCATAAAAAATATTATACCATAATCGTTAACAATCGTCAACTCTATACTTCCGAAAACTTGACAAAAATATACTCATAATAGCCTTATATAACGGGCCTTTTAGAAGGGTGGGGTTTTTAAGCTACTGCAAAATTAGGGAGAGCACCTATGGCCTCGGTAGCCTGAGCCTGCAAAACTTGATTTAGCACCTTTT
>CAYMGK010000220.1:0-2643 GCA_964389965.1 uncultured Clostridia bacterium
GGTTTATAGCGGGGTTTATGCCCGTTTTTAGCGTACCTATGAGGGATTGAAACATAATCTCATTGTGGCCCGTCCTATCGGCTCTCCTGGTTTTTAGCGTACCTATGAGGGATTGAAACTGCATTGTGCTATGAGATGCTCGGGTTTTTGATTCTGGTTTTTAGCGTACCTATGAGGGATTGAAACATTTCGCTGATAGGTTCTCCGTCCGGGGTTCTGTCCGTTTTTAGCGCACCTATCAGGATTCGTAACTGCCAGTTTTAGGCTTTCCTCTAAATATATTTTTAGTGAACTATGCAATGAAATAATGCGCAAATAATGCTATAATAAAACACATTAGGATAAATAAGGCGATATTAGGTGATATTATGAAATTAAAAGAATATAAAGTAACATTTTCTACTGTTACGCCATTGTATTGCGGAGATGCGTGGATGCAAAATGCGGCTCCTCGAGCTTCCTCTATTATGGGCAGCTTGCGTTTTTGGTTTGAAGTGATCTGTTATTTTGCCGGAATTACCACTAATGCGGACTACAAAATAGTAGGGCGAAATAAAAATGTTATTTTTAAGGCGGACCTAAACCAAGAGAAGTTCCAGGATGAGCTATTAAAATGCTTAAAGGATGGCACTTTATTGTCAATAGAGGAAGCAACAGATAGAGCTTTGGGCGAAATGGGTATTCCTCTGCCAGCGAGAATTTTTGGTTGTACAGGATGGCAGGGATTGATAAAAATTGGAGAAATGAAAATAATACAATCTGAAAAAACAAGATTTCCCTTCGTAGGTAGCTTTGAAATTGATTTTGTAACTAACCCCCAAATTGCGGAATGTATTTTATTTCCGTTACTAAAATTTGTTGAAAAGTATGGTTTTCTAGGAGGGGGATGGAATTCTGGATTTGGCCGGGTTACAGCCAGTTTTAGCGAAACAAGCAAAGAATATGATATTTTCAAAGATTATGCGGAGTTTGTTAACACACCAGTAAAATTCGCGGATTTAGTCAATAAAATACCTAAAAAAGAAGATCTATGTAGGAAGAATATAAATACGATAAATCTATACCAATGCAAGATAAATGGAAATAAGGAAGACATTTTAAAAGAACTTATCAGGGAAAAAGTTTATTTACGAAGAAAGATAAATAATAAAACAGAACGCCATTTGGTTTTTGGAACCAGAAGACCTTTGCAAGGTAGTAAAATTCTCCCCTGGATATATGAACCTAATGGTGATGAATCTAAAAGGCAATGTGGATTTATCTCAATAGCGGGAATTTTAAATATTGAACCGTAGAAAGGGGAGGGAAAAGATGCCAAATAAAGGTAATTCTTATGAGTTTATTCTGGCGGGGGATATAGAATCCAAACACTTAAAAGATTATACGCTGAATGTCTATTATAGTTTTAATAAAATATATACACGTGAGTTGTTAAACAAAGATTCCACGGTAGGAAACTTATTAGATAAAAATCCCGCGCAATTCAAACAACAACTTGCCTTTGTAATAGATCGTGGTTTAAAAAATAAATATAAAAGTCTTAAATTAGCAGACTTCCCTTTTCCCTATCTAAAAGATGAAATAATTACATCCCGAACTCAAAGGCTGAAGTTCACCGAGGATAAATCTCTCACCGAAAGTTACTCAGGATTAATTGAAGCAGACGAGTGTGACCCATACCTGAATCAGCTACCGCCATACTCATTTATCATAATGGCTGATATAAAACTAGAAGCTCCTTACTTTAGCCACGATGATGAGCCTCTTTATTTATTCGATAACCCGGTATTAAAGGAAAAGGTTTTTAAGGTTCCCATGGTAAGGGGGAGCAGTTGGAAGGGATTACTGGCTGCTGCCGGGAAACAGCTGGTTAACGATGATATTGATAACTTTTTGCCCTATGCACGTATCTGGGGTTTAGGCTCATCGGAGTACCGATCACTTTTAGAGTATCTGGATGATAATAAGCAAAATAGCGATGAGTTTAAAAGCCGGATTATAAAGTTTAGCCTATGGGAACTCGGTTTGAGCTTAGATAAAGATGACATTAACCTTATAAATAATAATCCCCATGAATTTCTTCAAAGATTATCTAGCAATTTGACCGCAGAGAATGTTCACAACAAAAACTTGCCGCCTTACCTGCAGCCTCATAAAGGCCGGGCTCTTTTGTATCCCACCTTTTTTGATAGCATTTCTTTTGAAGTAATTAATCCGCATGACAGGAGCAAACGGGCTGGGACAAATCCTATTTATTATGAAGTAGTACCCACCGGAACGATCGGTAAGCTACAGATTATCTATATTCCCTATGATGGACTCTTAATAGAGGATAATATCCTGAAAGAGCAGGTGGGTAAGGATCTTAGCTTTTTATGCCGGTCTCTGGATAAAGCCGCTGAGCTGGGCATAGGGGCTAAAGCCAAACTGGGATGGGGCAGATTTGAGTTAATGAAAAAGAAATATTGGGTTCAGGAGAAGGATATTGACGTTGAGGGGTGGGAGAAATGTTAGACCTGGAATGTCTTAAAAAGCATAGAGAGGATATATTTAAAGCAGAAATAGGGGCGCTGCTTTTTAATATGGGAAAAACCCATGTTGGGGTTGGAAACTGGAGGGGTTATTTCGAAGAGCATTATGAAA
>CAYMGK010000221.1:0-2626 GCA_964389965.1 uncultured Clostridia bacterium
AATACACGAGTCCTACTCATGCGGCGGTAATACTGTGTACAGAGTCGGTCTTTGCAGGTATTTTTTCATTTCTGTTATGGGGAGAACCTTTAACTTTAAAGACCTTATCCGGGTTTGCCCTAATTTTAGTAGGGATTTTGGTAACAGAGCTCGTTCCATCAGAACCCGTTAAAGATGCGCAAAAATCAGTAAATGTGAGCACATGATAAGAGTAGACCTGCTTTGAAATAGCAGTAATGATACGATACCCTTTTCAATAATGATTTCACACTAGAATAAGTGAATAAAAATGCAAGCGCCTTACTTTATAACAAGGCGCTTGCATTTTTATTCACCTAGATACGCTTTCTTAACCTTTTCATTACACAAAAGGTTTTCTGTTGTGTCTTGTAATACTATATTGCCTGTTTCAATAACAAAACCTTTATTAGCTACAGATAAGGCCATTTTAGCGTTTTGTTCAACTAATAGTATGGTAGTCCCCACCCGGTTTATTTCCATTATGATATTAAAGATATTTGCCACGATTTTAGGAGCAAGACCCATGGACGGTTCATCCAGGAGGAGTAGTTTGGGTCTTGCCATAAGTGCCCGCCCTATTGCTAACATTTGCTGTTCACCACCTGAAAGAGTGCCGGAAATCTGCTTTATACGATTTTTGAGAATGGGAAATAATCCAAAGACTTTTTCCAAATCGTTTTTAACTTCCTGTCTGTCTTTATTGAGGTAAGCACCTAATTGTAAATTTTCTAATACCGACATTCGCGGAAAAACCCTACGGCCTTCGGGAACCATGGCTATACCGGCCTCAATTATGTCGGATGTAGGCTTATTTGTAATATCCCTACCCAAAAAGCAAATTTTACCCGAAGTAGCAGGCACCAAGCCGCAAATTGTTTTTAATGTGGTGGTTTTTCCGGCACCGTTTCCTCCTATAATTGTTACGATTTCTCCCTGTTTGACATCAAGTGATATCCCCTTTAAGGCGCAAATGTTGCCATAATGAGTTACTGTATTTTTAAGAGTTAGCATGCATGCTCCTCCTTACGGAAGTCATCTCCAAGATATGCTTTAATAACTTTTTCATCATTTTTAACTTTATCAGGGGGACCATCTGCAATTTTTTTGCCATAGTCAAGAACCATTATTCGCTGAGAAATATCCATAACTAATTTCATATCGTGCTCTATTAGAAGTACGGTTTTATTCGTATCATTGAGTTTTGCAATTAGCTCAATTAGCTCACTAGTTTCTTGATGATTCATACCGGCGGCAGGTTCATCGAGCAATACAAGTTCAGGGTCAGTTGCTAAAGCACGGGCCATTTCGAGACGTCGCTGTTTTCCATACGGAAGATTTTTGGCTTTTTCTTCACATACATCATCAAGGCCAACAAAGTTAAGAACATCCATAGCTTTTTCCCTAACTAAGGATTCCTCTTTGCGGACCGAAGGGGTCTTAAAAATTGCCCCCCAAATACCTGTTTTTGTGCGGCAGTGTTGGCCAATTATAACATTGTCTAGGACACTCATTTCCCCGAATAACCTTATATTTTGAAAAGTCCGGGCAATACCCAATTTGGTTATTTGGTAAGGTTTTAGATTTTTTATTTCCTTTTTTCTAAAGGAAATTTTACCTTTAGTCGGTGAATACATACCGGTCAGAAGGTTAAAAAGAGTGGTTTTTCCTGCACCATTAGGCCCTATAATACTTAGCACTTCACCTTTGTTAATTTTGATATCAACTGAATTTAAAGCTGAAAGCCCCCCAAAGACCATACATAAATTATTTCCCTCTAGGAGTTCCATAGTCGCCCCCCTTTCTTAAGTAGTTTTTTTGACTTTTTATTTAAAGAGGATGACCCACTGATTATCCCCTGAGGTTTCACAATCATCATTATAACGAGAAGCAAACCATAAAGGACCATGCGGTATTGTGCTATAGCTGGTGATATTGAGCGTAAGAGTTCCGGTAGGACTGTTATAATCAATGCACCGAGCACTGAACCATACGTGTTTCCCATACCACCCAGAACCACCATACACAGTATCTCAATTGATCTCATAAACCCAAAATCTTTTGGATTAATATACCTAAACAGAAAAGCATAAAGACCTCCGGCTATTCCTGCATAAAAAGCGCCAATGATAAAAGCTAAAATTTTAAATCTTGTCGTATTAATGCCCATGGCATCTGCTGCCAACTCATCTTCACGTATGGCAATAAAGGATTTGCCGACTCTGGAATCCATTATCCGGTTTAAAGAAAAAATAACCAAAATGAGTGCCCCTACCGCTACATAAATATTTGTTACTTTTGGTATACCACGAAGCCCCATGGTGCCTCCAGTGATCTCTAAATTGAGTAAGATATTTTTCGTTATTTCTCCGAAACCTAAAGTGGCTATGGCGAGATAATCACCTTTAAGTCTCAGAGTTGGTACACCTATAACAAATCCAAAGAAAGCCGCTACAGTGGCTCCTAAGATAATGGATACCAGAAAAGGCAAATGCAATTTTAATGTAAACAGGGTAGCAGCATATGCCCCTAGACCCATAAAAGTTGCATGACCCAGAGATAGTTGACCTGTATAGCCTGATACCAAGTTAAGACTCACTGCAAGTAT
>CAYMGK010000222.1:0-2598 GCA_964389965.1 uncultured Clostridia bacterium
GGGGATGATGAATCCGAAGATGAAAATATATCACAAGAAGATGTATTTGAAGATGATAATGACAATCAGGATGACTTGGAAGATCACAGCGAAGAAAATGAATCACCAACTGTTCAAGATAACCTTTCAGATGATAATGTTGACGAAAGCCTTGAGAGGCACAATGAAGATACCATGAAAGAAGATAGCCCTTTAGATGATGACAGTGCTTTAGAGAAGTATATTATGGGAACGAGCAAGGTCATAAACACAGTAAAACTACAATCACATTTTACTGGTAGTGCAATTATAAAGAGATCATTTTAGGTGACTTAGGGGGATATCATGAAAGAACAAGAGATTACTCAAGAAAATCAGCTAGAACCAAAACAAAATAATAGAACAGATACATACACCATATCCCGCCTTATGAAGCTATTTGGAAATATGGTTTTCGGAATCATGTTACTTGCATTTGTATTCCTTCTACTCTCCCTTGCATATATCAAATTTTCCGGAGGGCCGCCGGCAGTTGCCGGCTATCAGATGTATATAGTGCTAAGTGGTAGCATGAACCCGGCCTTTGATACAGGGAGTATGATATTTGTCAAACCTACAAATCCACATGAAGTTAAAGAAGGGGAGATAATTACATTTAGGGGTTTAGGGGGTGGAGAGCAGTTAGTGAGCCATAGAGTTGTAACAGTAAATAAAACAGGTGACAGTATTACCTTCACTACTAAAGGTGATGCAAATGATGTGGCAGACCCTAATCAAGTGCCAGGGCAAAATCTTGTGGGAAAAGTGGCATTGGCTATACCCTATTTAGGATATTTCATGAATTTTGCCCAGACAAAACAGGGTATTATCACACTTGTATTGATACCTGCTTCCATAATGTTGGTTTTGGAAAGTTACAATCTATATAAAAGCTCAGTAGTGCTAAAGAAGGAGAATGCAGTTCAGTGTGAGTCACAGCGCGATGATGCTTAATTGAAAAACAAGGAAGGATGAACGTAATGGGGCGAAAAATACAAATAAGCCTACTTATTCTTGCCCTCATTGGACTGCTTGTCGGGGGAACATCAATAGCATACTTTTCCGCAGAAGATGATATGAATAAAGCAAAATTCACCACAACAAAGATTAAAGTGGACTTTGCGGAAAGTGCAAAAGTAGATGCCATAGGAGGGCATACAGACGAAAGGGAAGTTGGATGGACTATTGAAAACACCGGGGACAGTAATGTGTATCTACGTGCAAAAGTAATCCATGATGTGGGTTTGGAAGATTTAGGGATTGACGGAAGGATAGGGCTCACCGCATTGGGAGTTGATTGGAAAAAAGGTGGAGATGAGTATTACTATTACAAAAATGCTGTATCTCCTGAAGAACAAATAGAGTTTTGCATAGGAGTCACCTTCGATGTTTGGGAATCTGTCGAATGTTTTTCTATAGATATTGAAGTTGAAGCAATCCAAGCATCAAATAATGCGATAAGGCATGTGTGGCCTGATAACCCCTTTGGAATATAGTGTAGACAACTATTTATTCTTTGAAAGTAGGTGATGGCAAAAGAAAGATTATAAGTAGAAGAACAACAGTGAGAGACAGGGCGGGGTATTCGTTTTAGGGGTAATTAGAAAAAGGCAAACCAGCCGAAAGGCTGGGACGCAAAGCTACAGGGCCTTTCTTGCATAGAATGGCAGCCTGGCCGCCGATTTAAAAAACAAATAGAAAAATCGGGAGGCAAAAATAATGAAATCAAGAATAATGATGAGTATACTCATAATAGCACTGGCAATAGCCCTAATCGGCGGAGCAACAAGCGCCTGGTTTACGGCAGAAGCGGATTTACCAGAGGCGGAATTTAAGGCGGGGACGGTTAAAGTAAATGTTGATAATGGTGTTGTCAAAGAAGCCATGGAAGGTAAATCTTTCGATAATGTAAATCCGGGTGATTGTGGTAGCGTAAAATGGAAGATTGTCAATAAAGGAACTAAAGATGCAGAGCTCAGGGTAAAATTAACGGAATCGTGGGAAGATGATTTACCCACACGCAATTTCTTCTATGCACCCGCACTTGATAGCGAGTGGGTACTATATGAAGACAGAAGCCGGGGAAATAGGGAGCTTTGGCTTTACTATACGGGTGGACCAATTAAGGGAGAATTTAGCGGGGCTGACGAAGACGCAAAAACTGTTGAACTTGAATTAGTAGTGGCTTTTGACGGTAAACTGACAGGTAACAAATATCAAGGCAAAAAATTCACATTAAAGGGAGAAGTAGAAGCAGTTCAAACATCAAATGGTGCACCGGCCGCAGTTTGGGGAGAAGCTTGGACAACAGCAACGGCAGAAGGATATGTGCCGAGAGGTTTAGCAAGATACTATGTGAAATATATAGAAGGAACTAAATGCTGGAATAAGGAAAATGGAGAGGATCCGGAGGATCCGGAAGAGCCGGATGATCCGGAGGAACCGGAGGTGCCGGATGAAGGAGAAGTTACAACAATTGAAATAATAGAGCCTAGTGGCCCGTATCTAATCGCATGGACTAATACTGAGGGTATTTTTTATACTTACCAGTTTTTAGCCAAAGTGCTAGACCAAGAAAAT
>CAYMGK010000223.1:0-2592 GCA_964389965.1 uncultured Clostridia bacterium
TTATTAAAAAGAGCAGCAGCGTATTTTGCCGGAAACCAGAGGAAAGGTACGCGGTAATTAAAAAGGAACACAAGAATCTGGTCAGCATCAAGCGAGCCTGTGGGTTATGTGAGGTATCACGCAGTGGATATTATAAGTGGCTAAAGAGGCCGGTAAAGGCAAAGGTAGATGTCTTGGGTTAGAAGATTAAGCGGATATTTGTGAAAAGCAGAAAAACGTATGGTACACGCCGGATTAAGAAGAAGTTAGAAGCTGACGGGATAGTAGTCAGTTGTCAGAGAATTAGGCGTATAATGGCTGAACAAGGTCTTGTGGCGAAGGCTGGCTGTATTTGGCGATAGTCCTTGACTCAAATAGCAGAATGATAGTCGGCTGGAGCATCAATAAACGAATGACAAAAGAGTTGGTTATTAACGCCCTCAAGACCGCTATCAGGAGGCGTAGTCCTGCCCCGGGACTTATTTACGACTCGGATCCGGATCGTAGCAGTCAATATTGTAGCCATGCCTACCAGTATTTACTGCGGGAACACGGCTTCCTGTGCAGTATGAGTCGAAAGGGTGAAGGCCAGGATAACGCGCGTGTGCAGAGAGCTTTTTCCATAGTCTTAAAGTCCAACGGATATATGGGCAACCGCTAAAATCCAGGTATCAAATGCGCCCAGAAGTCAGGGAGTACATAGAGGTGTTTTATAACCGGCAGAGATTACACTCGAAAAACGGGTACCTATCGCCATGTGATTTTCAGAGGGTTAATCAGTCCAGCTTACTACTGTCCGCTTAGGCTTGACCGGATCATTTCTCTCCACGTCTTTCATAATATCATCCCCCTAGACTCGTGTTAAAGTTTTCACATAAGAAAACTTCTCAATACGCTACTAAGATACAATTTCATCTAACGTTTGGCATTGCCGACGTCGATGAGCTTACAAGGCTGGCATTCTTATTTGAATCTGCCCTCCCCGCTAACTCGGTTAGCGAATCGATGTGGTCGCGCCAGCTTCATGAAACAACTTAATTGTCCGACATCATGAGTTAGCTTTCCGCGACCCAAAGCGGCAATGCCGTGTTATGTGCTGTGTGGTGGCCTCTTAATAATCTTCAAATTATAAGATATACCAATCCGAATATGTCATGTAGTCCTATAGTTTATGATTATTCTTTCTGATATTTTTTTTACAAGCTCAATATAGGTGTCTAACTCTTCCGGTGTTGCCTCAATTGTGGCTCTATATGAATATTTCCTATTTGAGTGCGTTAAACAACATCTGTAATCATAGATAATATTAGCTAGTTTTTGGAGGTCCCTTAACTCCTCGGGTCTAGTAATCATCTTTAGCCTATCTCTAAGAATTTCTACAATATCTTGGTTGGCAACCAGAAAGGCTTCATCATGTGTATTACATCGAAAGTACTTATCCAAAACCAAGCGAAGTTTTTCCCGATCTTGTTTGTTTTTACTGTATTGATCTACAATACTTATAATTTTCTCGATGTGTTCAGAATCATATGATGAAAACCAGCCTGAATTTATGATCTCCATTACATCTTGTACAGTATCACATAAGTATACTTCATCAAATAGACATTCAAAAACCTGGTAAAAGGCCAAGTATTTGAACTCATTATGTGGCATTTGGATTGCTCTGCAGTAATACTCAATCAAATCTTCATCATAATTTCCTTTTAAATATGGATCTTTAATGTTACTTAACTCTTCAGCCATATCATATATTGGATCATAATCATCCTCGTCCTCCGGAACATCAATCAGTTTCAATTCTACTGAGTATTTATATGAAAGTTCAAACAAAATCATCTTGGCCACATGGTCAACCTTTGGTTGTAGGAATTTAGGATCTCTTGATGTTATGTTCATATTAGGCAAGATGTTATAAATTTTGAGTGTTGTTAAAATCTCAGAAAGGTCATTGTTATATCCTTTGATTTGTAAAATATTTAAGAACGTGTCGCTAATGTTACCTATATCGAATACTATCTTGTCCGCACTTCGAATGCTTTTGAAGTCCAAATAATAATCACTAAAGTTAAGTAACCTGAACGTTTCAGGAATAGTTACAATAAATTCACAACAATTTTCATATAGACATACACCATTATCAAAATATATAGCATTATCTAGACGCCTTAACTCTTCCGTAATATAGTTGAGATACTCTTCTTCTTTACCTTGTTCATACTCGAAAATCAAATCGGATTCCCATTCTGGATAACCTATTACCACTGAATTCTTCTGAACATTCACATCATATTTTTCATTAATTTTCTTAATTTCAAACCCAAAATCCATTATTTTACCCCCCCCCCCCTCAAAACAAATACTATGAATTACTTCCCCGATCAACCGCATTGCATATAACTTTCATTTCCCGAACTTCGCCAACTCAACCCTGCCAGTGGCATCTGCGAATTTCGCTAATATCTCCTTTCCACAAAATGTTGGATATCGGTCGAATCCATTTATATCCTATTTGCAATTGCATAATTAATTCAACAGTATTGGTGCTTATCCTTTTTAGAAAACGTACCCCCAGATGTTTCTGAGTGTACTGATCGACTCTGCCCCAGATAT
>CAYMGK010000224.1:0-2570 GCA_964389965.1 uncultured Clostridia bacterium
GCGTTTCCCTTGGTATACAATTTCGTATGCTGTATCAGTGTCAAAAAACGTTACTCTGGAAGGTTTCAAAGGTATTAACTCATCTATCAAGCCGTCTTTTATCTTTGGGTATACGACACTATTGCCTTCACCATCTAGAAGCATAGTATATACGATATTGTAAACCCAGGCTTTTCTCGTCATTAAGCTGTATGGGTTTATGTCAATTTTTCGAGATAACTCATTCCTAACCCTTATATCCCCGTCTTCAGTGTTTTGCATGAGGTGTATTGTCATTGAAGATATAAGGTCGGCTATCTTATGCACCGCTATCTTTACTTCAGGATTTTCTGACAGCCTGGTATAACCGGAAACGCATAAAGTATCATAGGCATCCTGGCCTGTTAGCCATAATTGAATTGGATCTACAGGATCAGCTCTTGTATTTCTTCTACTTCCAAATATCATGCTCAAATTTAATCACCCCCTCTGGACATTAAAAAAGCAACTCCGACTAATAAAGTTCCAGTTGCTATGAATCCAGCTATTATATTTAATATAAAAAAGCCTATTGAAATTAAGGATATTCCAGTAAAGGCGATTATATCTATTATATTATTTTTTATAAATTTCACTTTAGTCACCTACCTATATGTTGCTTATAAACTCATCTAGATAAGACTGTCTAACCTCTTTATCTATCCGCTCATCTGTTATAATTCGTGTAAAAATACTTACTAGGTCCTCAAACATTTCAATATCTTTTATACTGATATCTACAGATAGTCCTTTGTTTCTTTTAGTATTGTCTATCATCTCTACCTCTTTTATAGCTCGCCATTCGCTCAAATCGCTTTCAGTTTCTACAGTAAGATCTTTTCCCGATGGCTTTCCAAGAGGGAAAAATATAGCATCTACTAAAAACTTTTTCCCTGTTTCTCTATCTATGCAATATAAAGACTTGTTGATATTTATTTCCATATTCTCACCTACCCTTTCAGCCACTCTTCAGCTTTATTTGATTTCTCCATGTTTTTCAACTTCCTCACCGCCGCAAAGACACTGGCGTCAAATATATCTATCCTCATGGTCTCCTCTACTTTTTCATACTGGATCATATCGTCGGTTTTTTCGATAGCTCTGACATTTTGCAAACAATACTCATATGCTTGGGAATGAAGATAATAAAAATCTCCGTCTTTAGCCTTTTTCTCTATTCGCCTGAAACCCTGAGATTTATTTATATACAGCTGTGGCTCGTCTACTATATTAAATCCTGCCTTTTTCATTCCCAAGTAAAACTCTTGTCCAAATTTCCTATCAAAGCCAACTTGTTTAATTTTAAAACCCATTTTCCTCATTTTGATAAACCAGTTGATGATATCGCTGTAATTAACTGTAGGTGTATTACACATTGTTAACCAACCATCATCAAGCCAGCCAAAGAGAGGTATGTTGTCTTCATCAGCTTTCCGGTGAGCGGCCACAATTGGAAACCAGGCATGAGTGATTGCTATATCTACATCACGCCATCTACCCTCTTTATCTTTATATGCTTTTTCATAAGTGCCGTATAAAGCAGATGCGGTCAAGTCATGGAGTTTGCTCAAGTCTCCGCCACCATACCAATCTATAGGTAGTTTCGCTAGTTCATCTATGGTCCAATTGTATTTTCTATCGCTATTTCTAAATTCATCTATGTTGAAGTATGCTTTCATTGCGCTCGTGTAGATGTTTAGCGATTTAGCAAGAAAAGACTTTCTTTGCTGCGGGTCATTCTGCGCTTGCATTGCATCATTCATCAATTCTTGAGCCGATACTGATACATTGTAGTTAGGATTAGATTTTTCATGTTCAATTGGATTCAGATAATCAACATCACCGTTTTCGTCTTCATCTGCTTTTGCAATGAATACAAAATACTGTTCATCTTTTACAGTGCCATCCAGTATTTTTTGGCAATACTTCATGCGGTTGTAGCAAAACGAGTTCATATTGTCGCCTGCGGTTGTAATTCCGATACATAAACTATTTCTATATGCTTTGCCAGATTCTTTAATTGTGTTGTATTGACTTGCGTTTTTATAAAGATGCAACTCGTCCAAAATCTGAATCAGCGTATTCAGTGAATCCATGCGGTCGCTGTTGCCGGCAATAGTTTCTATCCTTAGATACCCATCGCCCAGATCACCGCTTATGCTATGTTCTTGGTTATTGTCTAATATCCGGAAATTATTTTCTTCTCCCATCTCCCTAAGATTGTAAAGAATGAAACTAAAACTCTGCAGTGCCTGCTTAAGCAGTGCCCCAACAATAACTATTTCTGCCCCGGATCTTCTTTCGAGAAGCCCTAATCCCCAAGATAATGCAGATATAAAAGGTGTTTTTCCATTCTTACGGGGGATCATGATAAAGGATTCTTTATATCTCCTTAGGATCGTACCTTTATGATAAAATCCTAATAGGTTATAAACTATAAACTTCTGCCACGGTTCCAATAAAAAAGGCCTACCTCGTAACGGATAGCCCTGCATATTCTCACCTTTTTGGTGAACGAAGGTTTTTTCAATTATCTGGATTACAAACTCTGC
>CAYMGK010000225.1:0-2551 GCA_964389965.1 uncultured Clostridia bacterium
TCAAGCCGGAAGTTAAAATAGGTAAATATAAAGGTTTAGAAGTAGAAAAATTTGTGTATAATGTAACTGATGAAGACGTAGAAAAAGAACTATCAGCTATGCAGGAAAAAAACGCAAGACTGGTTGAGGTAAAAGACAGGCCGGCAAAAAAATCCGATGTTGCAATTATAGATTTTGAAGGAACTATAGATGGCGAACCCTTTGAAGGTAACAGTGGGGAAAACTTCTCCTTAGAGCTGGGTTCAAATACATTTACTGAAGGATTTGAGGATCAGATAGTTGGTATGTGTCTAGGTGATAATAAAGATATATCTGTTACATTTCCAGATGACTACAGTGTCAAAGCATTATCAGGAAAAAATGCCGTGTTCAATGTTACTTTAAAAGAACTTAAAACAAAGGAATTATTGCCATTAGACGATGACTTTGTTAAAGATATCAGTGAATTCGACACCTTAGATGAATTGAAGGCAGACATTAGAAGTAAAATGGAGCGTGAAGCCGAGGCAATACAAACTGGCTCATTAAAATCATCCATTGTCGATAAATTATTAGAAACTGTTGAGATAGATATCCCCCAGGTTATGATAGATCAAGAAACAGATAGAATTATGTTCCAATATGCCTTGCAGCTAAGATACAGTGGATATGATTTAAATACTTACTTGAAAACCATAGGAAAAACAACTGAGGAATTCAAAGAAGGCTTCAAGGACAAGGCCATTGAAAACCTAAAATCTTCCCTTATTATAGAAGAAATAGGTAAAAAAGAAGGTATTACTGTAACAGATGAAGAACTTGAAAATAAAATCGAAGAGTTGGCAAAGGACTATAAAAAAGAAGTGGAGGATTTTAAAAAAGGCCTTAACCCTGGGGATATTGATGGTATCAAGAATTCTGTCCTAACACAAAAGATTTTTGATTTTCTTATTGAACATTCCAATATCATAGAAAAAAAGGAAGCTGATGTTGAAGAAAAAAAAGAAGTTAATTCTAATGCCAGTGACGAAGAAACGCTATAATTAACAATCAAGGAGGTAGTTTAAAGTGAGTTTAGTACCTATGGTGGTGGAACAAACGACTAGGGGTGAACGAGCTTATGATATCTTTTCAAGATTACTCAAAGAAAGAATTATTTTTTTAGGCACTACAATTGATGACAGTGTTGCAAGCCTTGCCATAGCTCAGATGCTATACCTAGAGTCTGAAGATCCCGACAAAGATATACGCCTTTATATCAATACTCCCGGAGGTTCCGTCACGGCAGGTCTTGCTATTTATGACACTATGCAATACGTCAAGCCCGATGTTGCAACTATGTGTATGGGGCTTGCTGCAAGTATGGGTGCAGTGTTGCTAGCGGCTGGGACCGAGGGCAAACGGCTTGTACTGCCAAATTCCCGTGTTATGATTCACCAACCCTGGGGAGGAGTCCGGGGAAAAGCTGTTGATATTGAAACACATGCGAAAGAAATCATTCGTTTAAGAGAGCTGATAAATGAAATTCTTGCAAAACATACAAAACAGACCATTAAGAAAATCGAAAAAGATACTGACAGAGACTACTTTATGTCATCTGAAGAAGCATTAAAGTATGGTTTAATTGATGAGGTAGTCCATAAACGGAAGTAAAGCCGGAGAGGGGAGTGCAAGATGTTTAAATTTAGCGATGAAAAGGGTCAGCTCAAATGTTCCTTTTGTGGCAAAACACAGGATCAAGTGCGTAAATTAGTAGCAGGTCCGGGTGTTTATATTTGTGATGAATGTATCGAACTATGTAATGAAATAATAGAAGAGGAATTCGGTGAGGACAGTGAAGCAGGTTTTACCGATGTTCCAAAACCTTATGAAATCAGAAATATCCTTGATCAATATGTAGTAGGTCAATCGCGAGCCAAAAAAACCCTTTCTGTAGCAGTCTACAACCACTACAAACGGATAAAATATCAAAATAAAATTGATGATGTTGAATTACAAAAAAGCAATATTGTAATGCTCGGTCCTACAGGTAGTGGAAAAACCCTTTTGGCTCAAACTCTTGCAAGAATTCTAAATGTGCCCTTTGCAATAGCTGATGCCACTTCTTTGACAGAAGCCGGTTATGTAGGTGAAGATGTGGAAAACATCCTACTAAAACTGATTCAAGCAGCGGACTATGACGTGGAAGAAGCTGAACGAGGTATTGTATATATAGATGAAATCGATAAAATAGCACGAAAATCGGATAATCCTTCGATTACCAGAGATGTTTCCGGTGAAGGTGTGCAGCAGGCACTTCTTAAAATATTAGAAGGGACTGTAGCAAGTGTTCCCCCACAAGGTGGTCGCAAACATCCACACCAGGAATTTATTCAAATTGATACTACAAATATTCTTTTCATATGTGGAGGTGCCTTTGAAGGCATAGGAAAGATCATTCAAAATCGAGTAGGTAAAAAATCAATGGGTTTTGAAGCAGAAATTCACGGTGAAGAGCAAAAAAATATAGGTGAAATTCTAAAGGATTTAATGCCTGAAGACTTGTTAAAATATGGCATGATACCAGAATTTG
>CAYMGK010000226.1:0-2523 GCA_964389965.1 uncultured Clostridia bacterium
TCCCAAGATAATTATAATACCTTATCTAAGTGTCTGGCAAATCGGGGGAGGGTCACCCTTTTCTGCAATTTCAAAAAGTGAACTATCCATCTCTTTTCTTTCCGAGCTAGAGCTTAAGAGACTAACGCAAAGGCTTCGTAGTTCTTTATATATTTTGTCCTTTAGAACAGTTAATGCCTTTTCTGTATGACTTGTTACTAAGACACTTTTACCTTTACTCAAAAAATGCCCTGTTAGATTTGCTATGGTATGGGTTTTCCCTGTTCCTGGTGGACCTTGCACAAGTACAGCACCATAGTCATCAAGATGTTTTACTACACTGAGTTGTTCATTGTTTGCAGGTAATGTTAGCAAAACTTCTTCGTCCATTCCACCTTGATTCCAATCATCTTCGATTACTTCGGAATTATTTCGTCCCTTATAATTTCCAACCATATTTTCAAGAAAATCTGGAAAATCAACATTGTCATTATCTATATCTTCTATAATTTTATTGATAAAAATTGAATAGCCCAAGTTCCTTTTTCGTAAAAATAATACGGGTTTTTGCATAATAATAGGACAAATGTTATCGTTACCGTTATTCTCAACGTATTTCCCGTCTTTGTCTATAACATATATAAGTCTTTTACATATACCAATTATATTTGGGATATCTGCAATATGATACCCTTTATCTTCTATTTCTTCAATTGTTTCTGCAAGAACGCTTTGGTTTATTGTTGGTATAATTCTTAGCATAGGCGAATAAAGTTCCGTTTTTATATCATCACAATAAATCGTAAAAGAAGGTTTTTCTGAGTTAAACCTTAAATGAACCTTTTGTAAAAGGACAGGGTGGTTCACAGAAATTCCATTTACATCCCATTTTATATGCCCATCACCCAATATTAATTCAACGCTTTCCGATTCCTTTTTTATTTCGGAATAAAGTCCGAATAATCTATTGTACAAGTTCAACCCCTTTTGCTTGGGATGTTCGATAGCCCTCCAATGTTGCCGCTTATCTAACCAGTCATCGAAATCATTCACCCTATTTTCATCGTCAAAAAAGTTTACAATTTCAGGTTTGGTTCCGCCTTTACTATCTTTGACTTCTTTCGTTATTTCATCTTTAAAATCTATTAATTTTACATTAGGCTTTTTCCAATCTCCTTCAATCCATTCTACAATATTTTTACCTGGAGGGGGACAAGGTTTAAGTTTGGGCCTAATCACTTCAAGTAATTTTGTCTTATCAAAATTCTGTTCATCGTAAACGGACCATATTTCTTCAATTTGAGGTATTTCTGATAATCTTAAACTCCATTTTTGTCTAGATATTTCTGTTATAACAGGATTTGACAACTCATTAAAATCTTTTAAAAACTTGAAGATATCAATTACCTTTGCCACTTTACACATCCTTTCGACTGAATACAGCTGGTTTAAATCTACCCTAATAGCTTTCCAGTTTGGCTAGTGTTACAGATTGCCCATCTTGTTTTCATTTAATAATATCTATCCTGTCCCTTCATCATAAAACCATGTGATTTCAATTCCCGGTTTTAATCCTGCCTTTTTTAGGATTTTCTCCGGTATCTTTGCACTTAAATCATCGCTAAGTTTTGAGATAAAACCCATTATAAATACTTTCTTTCATAAAAATTAGGGTAATCCTTTTGTCAATTACCATTATTCCAAATTCTCTTTTCGTTTTATATTAACAAAATAGTTTTTTACTGAATTTAACACAATTATAGCGTTTTGACAGCATTTTGACACTGTTTGGTGAAGGTAGTGTCAATAGCTGAAAATAAAAAACCCTTAACATTATAAAAAGCGGGCTTTTCTTGTGAAAACTACGATTTTAAAAGGTTTATGATATCTTTTGCCGTAGGTGGGCAGCCTAGCACATTTTTTCTAAAACCACTTGTACAGATACCTACACCAAAGCCTTCGCCTTTTACTCCCTTATACCCTTGCCCAATGTGAATCTTGTCTTGTAGTTTATTCAGATCTCCTTGTTCGTCAAATCTGGCCAAAGCATGAATTAAACTTCCATAGCATACTGAACATGCATTTTTATCTACAATATATTTGGATAGTTTTTCTATTCTTCGTGAATGGGTTATCTTGTTTGTGCTATGGGCCTTGTTTAATTCTTTAATCTGGGAGTTTGAAGCTAAGCAGCGTCCTATACCAATCTTCTCAGCTATTTTAATATATGGTATTTCATCAAGGTCGTAACCCATTAAGTCTGCCACATATGAATCAATCAAAACAGGATCAAATCCTACGATGATTCTGTCCATCTGGACTGGGTTCCCACCCTCTTCAAAATCCAAATCCCCTGTCAACCCGTCGACGATTATCAAATCACTTTTTATTATATTATTTAAATAGGCAATGGGTTTATGTAGGCCTAAGGTATGGAATCTTCTTTTTTCTTTATCGGGAATGCAGCCTTTTAAATTTTTTAGTGCACAAGTTATATTTGTTTGACAGTGGCCTTTCAAGACCGGTATATTAATTAGATAGTCA
>CAYMGK010000227.1:0-2514 GCA_964389965.1 uncultured Clostridia bacterium
GCAGATTTAATTGCAGGCTCACTCATTAAAAATCCCGGCGGCGGGCTTGCACCTACAGGATGTTATGCAGTTGGAACAAAGGAAGCAATTCAGCTATTATCACATAGGTTGACTTCCCCGGGGATTGGCAGGGAAGTAGGGTCTAACCAGTCAGGTTATCAATATTACTATCAGGGATTGTTTATGGCTCCACACACTGTATCGGAAGCCCTCAAAGGAGCAATTTTATCAGCTCGAGTTTTTGATAAGCTGGGTTATTCTACATTTCCTCACTGGTCGGAAAAGCGTACTGATATTATTCAGTCAATTAAGTTTAATTCTCCGGAGGAACTAACAATATTTTGCCAGGCTATTCAATCCGCTTCTCCCATAGAAGGGCATGTGGTCCCTTATCCATGGGAAATGCCCGGCTATGATCATCAGGTCATTATGGCTGCGGGTGCCTTCATACAGGGATCTTCAATAGAGCTTAGCGCAGATGCACCCATAAAAAAGCCTTATATCGCTTATTTGCAAGGTGGTCTTACTTATGCACATGTAAAACTTGCAATGATGAAAGTGCTAACAGTAATGCAAAAAGAAGGACATATCCAGCTCTAGATGAGCTGAGTATGTCCTAAGCCTTGATTTTTCTTATATTTTGAAAATTCCACTATTCAATTAGCTTGACAATTAGCGGAGTGGAGTCGAAGAAACAAAGTTTTAGTGAAACATCCGAATAACCCCGATTATCTTTCCTAATATGGTAACATCATGTACAATAATGGGATCCATATCTGTATTTTCTGGTTGAAGACGTATGTGATCTTTTTCCTTGTAGAAAGTTTTTACAGTTGCTTCATCTTCAATAAGGGCAACAACTATATCTCCATTTTGGGCGGTCGGCTTTTTTTCAACAATAACTAGATCTCCATCGAGTATCCCAGCCTCAATCATGCTATCGCCTTTGACGGTTAACATGAAAACATCATTATTATTGTTATGTAAATATTGAGCAGGAATGGGGAATGAATCCTCTATATTTTCTACTGCTAAAATAGGTAGACCTGCGGTAACTCTACCTACTATAGGAACATTAATTAGTTCTTTCTTGAATACATACGTAGTATCATCCAGAATTTCAATTGCCCTCGGTTTCGTAGGATCTCGTCGGATCAAGCCTTTTTTTTCCAATCTTTCTAGGTAACCGTGAACAGTTGAAGTGGATTTTAAGCCAACTGCATCGCATATTTCCCTCACAGACGGAGGGTAACCTTTGGTGATGATTTCTTGTTTAAGAAATTCTAAAATTTTTCTCTGCTTATCGCTTAGAGCTTGTGCCATAAATTTTACACCTCACTGTAAATAAACTGTATCTGAAGTCTGATGTAGCATATCATATTATGGTAATTATAACATAGAAAATTACATAAATCAAACAAACGTTCGATTTTTTATATAAAAAACTTTATAAAAATTTACCAAAAATGTGTTGACACAGAACAAATGTTCCAGTACAATATACACAGAACATACGTTCTAAGGAGGCTTTATATATGTCAATTCGTATCAAGTCCAAACTAAGGTTGACTATAGCTATAATGATAGTAATGTTGCTTATTATATCTATATTTTCATTCTTCCTATTAAAAGGAAAAGCACATGAAAAGCCCAGTTATTATCTATATTGGAGTGTTTCTCAAGGAGATACTCTATGGACGATTGCAAAATGCTCACTGCCTGAGGGCAGAGATATTAGAGACTATATAATAGAGATACGACAATGGAATGAATTAAGCTCTTCAAATATACTAGAAGGTCAAACACTGGAGATTCCCATTTATGAAGTCCATAATAATTCTCAACCAACAACAACCTTATTCAGTATGAATTAAATACCTCAATAACTTGGCCTAATCATCACGTAACTTTACAACGCGTGCCGCCATTCTTCTTTTATCTTCACTTATAGCGGCATAGTGTTTTCTTGTAGTATTAACATCCTTGTGCCCTAAAACATCCGCCACTAAATATATGTCACCTGTTTCTCGATAGAGAGTGGTACCGTAAGTACTACGTAATTTATGGGGAGATATTTTCTTTAAAGGACTAATAACACTTGCATATTTTTTTACAAGGTTTTGAATAGCTCGGTTGCTTAAACGTCTCCTTTGTAGCGACAAAAATAGGGCATCCTCGTGACCAGCTAATGGTTTTATTTCTTTTCTTTCCTTAAGGTAGGCCTCAAGTGTTTCTCTAACTTCATCTCCAAAGAATAGAAATTCTTGGTTACCGCCCTTTCTAGTTACTTTGAACCCATTATTGTTGAAATCAAAGTCGGTTATATTTAAAGCCACACATTCACTGACCCGAATACCTGTACCTAGGAATAAAGTTAACAGAGCAAGATCTCTTTTTTTAGTATACTTATGGTATCTTTTCTGCGTATCAGTCAAACCATCACCATTTTCAACCAAATCAAGGAGTTTAGCCACTTCATCAACATCTAAACGAATTATGGCCTTTTCATGTCTT
>CAYMGK010000228.1:0-330 GCA_964389965.1 uncultured Clostridia bacterium
TAATAATGGACTTACTCCCAAAGAGCTAAAAATAGAATTACATGGCACTAATAAAATTACCAGCAAACTTATAGATGGTAGCAACAAAGGCGGAAACATATACGGAATTTACAATGGAACTGATGGAGATATTGTAATTAAAGCGGGGAGGATAAATGCCAATCTGATAATAGATTTAGAAAATGAATCAAACGATGTAACCGGTTATGGTCTTAATAATACTGTCAAAAATAGTGTCGACAACGGAATATATATCGATGATTATGCCATTGTAGAATTGAATGCAAAGAAATCTGTAGGAACGAATGGTAAAACGACAGCAATACGGAC
>CAYMGK010000228.1:340-2514 GCA_964389965.1 uncultured Clostridia bacterium
CAGGGCAGAAGGGAGTTCATGTAATTGGTGGTGCTCAGCTTACCATAAATCATGATGGTGATGGGCATTGTATATTTTCCCCAAATGGCGATTTTAAAATTGATACTGCCGGCGAAGTTCTTATAAATTCGCTTGGCTCAGGCTCTGCTAGTGCTGTTTATACGAGTAAAATCAAGTTGGTCAAAGCCAAGAAGTTTGAAATAAGATGGTCGGGGAGCAGAAATTTTCGTGGAGATGATGCCTTTGTTTCTACAGGCGATTATGCAGTTAATGTTGATAATACTAAAAAAATTGCCAATTATAGACTGGGGGCTCCCACAATCGTGAAGCTTGCAGAAGGCACAGGCGTAATTAATTTCCCCGAAGCTGGAGTGGTGGGCAGGACTGAAGGTCAGTTTTTGCAAAGTAAAGATGAAATCGAGTTGGTGGGCAGAACAGATGTCTCGCCTTATGTGTTTGACAAATGGGTAAAGGAAGATGGATCCTCTTCCGGCATTGATTTCGTTTCGGGTTATACTGCAAATAATCGTGTTTCTAAGGTGAATGTAGGAAGCCAAAATCTTAATTTAATAGGTAATTACAAAACAAATCTGTTTGAAAGTCAACCGACATTTAATAAGGAAGATAAAACAATAAGCTTCAAGCTGTTGACGGATGTAAACCGATTTTCCATACAAAACAAGAAAGCAAATTCAACTTGGTATGATGTCAAGTCTTTTGGTTCTCTTAGTAAAGGAAACCATATACTTGACGTAAGATCGATCACAGGTGACTGCCGATTATATGCAAGTATAAGCAGCTTACCGAAAGGCCAAACATATAATTTCAGGGAGCATTTCAGTGATGAATTTGTAGTAGATCATACTCCCGATGCCATACAAGGCACTGTGAGCATAAGCGGAACCATCCGTAATGGGCAAACGATTACTGCAGTAGCTGACATTACATCCACGCATCACGGCCAGTTAATACATAGATGGTACTTGTTAAACAAGGACACTAACGAAATGACGGAAATTGGAAGTGACAGCCCTACGTATATTATTAAACAGGCAGACGTAGGCCATCAAATTAAGGTAAAGGTTAGCGGACGAAAAGCCAGCGGTTATATAGAAAGTCCTTTATATGATGTAGAGAAGGAGCCATACGAGGGAGAAGCCGTGTCACACTGGCCTTATCCCGAAGAAACACTTGTTGAGACTGATACAAGTCTTAGGTTTAAAGGAATGCTGGAACTTGAATACAATATAACAGACTATGGAGAGGAAAACCTCAGGGATGAGTGGGAAAGGGTTGAAGTATACGGTGAATGGATTGAGTTTACTGACCTAATTTCGGGGACACTCTATACAATCTGGGTCAGGTTCCCCGAAACCGACCTACATAGCCCTTCTGATAGCGATAAGCATCATCATTCCACCAAACATAGGGTGGAGATTTGGAGCGTCAATAGCTATGAGCCGGAAGTAGAATACCATGCTAAAAATGAAATAGTAGTGATAACCGCTCCGCCGGCCCCCACAGGGATGGAATTTGACTACTGGAGTACAGATGATCAAATTAATATTGAAAACCTCAATAGCCAAATATCAAGGTTCAATATGCCAGAGAGTAGTGTTGTCATCTTAGCAATTTACAAAAATAAACCCGGCGTATTAGTTGAGGGAAACATAGAAAGCTACGACTCGGCCGAAGCAAGTGTATTCATTTATGATGCCGCCCTTACGGACGAAGAGATACGCGCAGACATGAAAACCGGAGCACCAATCCATGCAAAGCACCACGAGGCCATCCTTGGCTCTCCTATTAAGTCAGGCAGCAAGTATACCCAAGCCTTCAGCTTTGAAGGAGTGGGGGAGGGCACTTACAAGGTGGCGGTGTATAAGCCGGGAAAATACGTTGTAAAAACAAAGGAAATAGCTGTGTCAGGCACAGACATAGATGCTGGTTCACTAAATTTATGGTTGTTTGGCGATGTGAACGGAGACGGGAAAGTTAATGTGCTTGATGCAACCCAAATAATCAGATACGCAAATCACAAGACCAGCATTTTCTCAAGTGGGGATGAAAAAACAAAAGCAAATAGATTTCTGGCAGCAGATGTTAGAAACGATAACGTAATTAATGTGCTAGATGCAACACAGATAATTCGGTACATCAACTTTAAAACTTCG
>CAYMGK010000229.1:0-1693 GCA_964389965.1 uncultured Clostridia bacterium
TTACTTGGAAAGTTCTCATGGATGGGAAAATAGAGTAAGAAACTTGGTTGTCATCTACCTTTTACCCGATTTAGTATAGACGTAACTATTCAGGTACCCCCTGCAGAACAGTAAATAAGTGTGACCTTACTATTCAGAGGTCTGTCATTCATTCTGAGCGCAGCGAAGAATCTTATTTAATCCTTACAAAGATCCTTTACTACGTTCAGATACCATAAGAAGTCAACATGTATTTTAACAAAAAACAATCACCTAGGGCATAAATAATATGCTTTTTTAAAAAATATATGAGATTTTTAGTAAGGATGACAAGTCGTTTTCAACCTCTGAATAGTCACACATAGACAGCGCCTTGTGAAATATCGAACAATTATTGACATACAGAATATAATAATATAAACTATAATTGGACAAATGACAATATGTTGTACAAATGTTCAACAGCGGAGGGGAAAATTATGGCATCCTATGATAAAAGGATTTTAACAAAGGTAGCACATATGTATTATGACGAGGATATGACCCAGCAGGAAATAGCGGATAAACTCGGAGTATCCCGACCTTCAGTTTCCAGACAGCTGCAAAAAGCAAGACAAAAAGGTGTTGTAGAAATAAAAATCTGCTATGAAGGCAGTTTTACAAAGTTGGAGGATGCTTTAGAGAAAAAATTTGGCTTAAGAGAAGCTATAATTGCGCCGTCAGAAGAATCCGAAAGATTGAAGAATTATTTGGCTGAAGCTGCCGCAAGTTATCTAACCAGAACCATAAAAGATGGAGATATTATCGGAGTTTCTTGGGGAACAACCTTGGTTCACATTCCAAAGTACATTAAAAATGTTACCAAAGATGTAACATTTGTGCCATTAGTAGGCGGAGTAGGTCAGACTAAACTTGACATACATTCAAATGCTATTGCTATAAATCTTGCCAAGAGTTTTGGCGGTAAAGGTCAACTGCTGCATGCGCCGGTAATTGTTGATAGTGTAGAGGTGAAAAAAACTCTTATATCTGATACGAGTATCAGTCAGGTTTTGAATTTGGCATCAAAAGCCAATATAGCTTTAGTCGGCATAGGTTCACCATCAGCTCCAAATTCGACTATTCGGCAGACAGGGTACTATACCGAAAGGGAATTAAATGACTTACATAAAGTCAAGGCAGTATGTGATATCAGCTGGATTTTTATAGATCCAGAAGGGAATTTATGTCCCCTAGAATTGAATCAGCGAGTAATAGGGATTTCAATAGATGACTTAAAGGTTATACCGACGGTTATAGGTGTAGCTGGTGGAGTAGAAAAACACGAAGCTATTTTAGCTGCTCTTAAAGGTCATTATATCGATGTACTTGTCACTGATGAAAAAACTGGCAATTATCTTTTAAGCAGTGTTTAATATTGGAGGGCACACCATGTGGATGAAAGTATTATTGATAATTGGAGCAGCTTGGGTTTGCCAGGGAATATTGGTGTATTTTCAAATTAAAAATTTCCAAAAAAAAATTGCTGAGCTTAAAGAGCATGGCAGATTGGGTATAGGAACGGTTAAAGGGCGTTTTGGCAGCGGTGTTATAGTAATACTCGGTGTAAATGATGAAGATATTATCACAAATGCGCAAATAATGACCGGAATAACGGTTTTTGCCAGGTTCGTGTCTTTTGAGGCTCCACAAAATCAGAATATAAAGGATGTTG
>CAYMGK010000229.1:1703-2503 GCA_964389965.1 uncultured Clostridia bacterium
TGACATAATAACGAAAAGCATGAACAAAAAAACTAAAACCGCAGTATTAAAAGCAATCGACTCTCTGGATCAGTGAAAATATAATGAGGAGAAAGGAGGTATATGAAACATTTTAGCCGTAATTTTTCTACAAAATAATTTTTGGGAGGGAAATTTATAATGGATGTATTGGCGAATTTTGCTCAGGCGTTTATAGGCTTGTTTCAAGAAGGTGGAAACACATTTTTAGGTCTTGCAGGAGGGATTTTACCGACTCTTATCACTCTCATGACTGCTGTTAATGCACTGATAAAATTTGTAGGGCAGGAGAGGATTAACAACATAGCTCAAGTTGCAGGAAAGTATACTATCTTACGTTATACTGTAATGCCGGTTTTGGCAGTGTTTTTCTTAACTAATCCCATGGCTTATACTTTTGGGCGGTTTTTACCGGAAAAGTATAAACCTGCATTCTATGATGCTGCCGTTTCTTTTGTCCATCCCATTGTCGGTTTATTCCCCCATGCTAACCCCGCAGAGCTTTTTGTTTATATGGGAATTGCACAGGGTATAGAACAATTGGGTTTTCCTTTAGGTCAGCTTGCTATAAGATATTTTATTGTAGGTGTAATAGTGATTTTCATAAGGGGTATTGTTACTGAAATGCTTACATTAAGAATGATGAGACAAAGAGATTTGATTTGAGGAGGGTGAAAAAATGAAATTTAAGGCAGTAAAAATTCAAAAAGGTGCAGGTGGCTGGGGCGGCCCTCTAATAATCAAACCGGAAGAAGGAAAAGACAAGATTGCTTCGGTTACAG
>CAYMGK010000230.1:0-919 GCA_964389965.1 uncultured Clostridia bacterium
TGTTACTTATTATCTACATTCTACAAATAACCACAATTTTCCTTTTTTATTTTCATCATTTTCTAAATATTAAAAAACTTTAGGTGCAGTACAGATACCATATTTTTTAAGCATTACAAAGTGTTCCTAAGGTATGTCCTTTGCGGTATTTACTATTTAGACGAAAAGCTATATAATGAAGCTGCGGCGCAAAAAATGTTTTATTATGCGTGTTAATCTGAATGGCATGGAATGGCATTTTATAAGGCCATTTTTTTGGGCAATGCTAATTACAAAGAGGAGGCTATCAATGAAGATGAAGCACTTTTCCAGAATACCTTTTGGTCAGCTAGCTGTGATTGCTATGGACAATTGCCGTGAACTGGGAGAGAAGATAAATAAACATGTAGTAGCAAGAAGAAAGCGCGTTCGTTCGGAACATGAACAAGATTTTTATCTGGATGAAATAAAAAACAACTATATGGTGCCGGTAAACAACGTACGCTTTGCCAACGGAGAAGGTAAAGCAGTATTAGAGCAGACTGTACGCGGGAAAGATATCTATATTATTTCCGATGTTGGCAACTACAGCTGCACCTATAAAATGTTTGGTATCACCACCCATATGGGTCCCGATGAGCACTTTCAAGATATAAAAAGAACTATATCAGCAATAGCAGGAAAGGACAGAAGAATTACCGTTATAATGCCCTTTCTCTATGCAGGAAGGCAGCACAAAAGAAGAAGCCGGGAATCTTTAGACTGCGCTATAGCCCTGCAGGAGTTGGAGCGTTTGGGAGTGGCAAATATAATTACCTTTGATGCTCATGATCCCAGAGTTCAAAATGCTGTGCCACTCATTGATTTCCAAACCATTCATCCAACTTATGATATTATTAAATCCATTTATACTCATGAAAACCACTTAATCTCCGATAAG
>CAYMGK010000230.1:929-2502 GCA_964389965.1 uncultured Clostridia bacterium
ACCATGATTATAAGCCCCGATACTGGCGCTATGGATCGAGCTATCTATTATGCCAGTGTGCTGGGTATAGATGTAGGAGTGTTCTACAAAAGAAGAGACTACACCAAGGTTGTAGACGGTAAAAACCCCATTGTTCAGCATGAATACATGGGGGGCGATTTAACCGGGAAAAATGTGCTTGTTGTGGATGATATGGCCGCTTCCGGTGAATCTATTCTGGAAATTGCCAAGGAGCTTAAAAGAAGAAATGCAGCTAATGTATATGTAGCAGTAACCTTTGGCCTTTTTACAGAAGGTGTAGAAGAATTTAATAAAAGCTATGAAGAAGGCCTGATCAAGCGATTTTTCTCAACCAACCTTACCTATATACCTGACAGTGTAAAAAACGCAGAATGGTTTGTAGAGGTAGATCTTTCTAGATTAATCGCCGCTTTGATTGATCGCTTGAACCATGACGAATCCATTACCTCCCTCCTTACTGCTACAGAAAAAATAATAGAATTGTTAAGGCAATAAATTAATACAAATAATAAATATTACCAGCACTTGCAGCCGGATTTTTAGCTGTTCCTCTAGTTCAACCAGGACAGCAGAATCCGGTTTTTTGCATTTTATTTACACTTCTTGATTTAAATCAATTCACAAGGTAAAACTTATTGTTACAATGTAACCAAGGAAATAGGGAAAACAAATAGAAAGAAGGAGAAAGAATATGACAAAAAAATTGACATTTAACGAAGCAAAGAAAAATAACTTTAAAACATTGGAGCAATATGTGCCCATAGTAGCACGAGTTCATGGAGGTAGTCATCCGGAATTCCATGAAGTTCATAAATTATTCAATACAATAAATGAGAAAACAAAGGAAGCAGGAACAGAAAAACCAAACTTGGATCAAGAGTTTGCCAAGCTGAGAGAAGTTACTGATAACTATACAGTTCCCGATGATGTATGTGAAAGCTATGAAGCAGTGTACAATATGTTGGCGGAAGTAGATCAAGCGTATCAAACATAAGTCTTTCTCAAAAGGAGTTGGAGAAATGCAAAGATTTATATTAGGTAAGAGAAATCAAATAACATTTATCAGTGCCATTTTAATTGTAATTGCATTTATAAGTAAGTTGGGCTTTAACAACGAAGCCGTATTTACCTGGGCAATGATTATTGCTTCTGTTTTAGGTATTGCACCTATTGCTATCCAGGCATACCAGGCATTGAGGGTAAAGGTAGTTAGTATTGATGTTTTAGTTACCATTGCAGTTGCCGGGGCATTTTTAATTAGAAACTTTGAAGAGTCGGCAATTGTTACCTTTCTATTCCTTTTCGGAGCTTTCCTGGAACAGCGCACATTAAATAAAACACGCTCGGCTATTAAAGAGCTAACCGAAATGGCGCCGGAAAGTGCATTAAAGCAAATGGAGAATGGCGAATTTGAAGAAGTAGAAGTAGACGAGGTTGATGTAGGGGATATTTTACTTGTAAAAACCGGTGCCAAAGTACCTGTAGATGGTACAGTTTTATCTGGAGATGGTCATATTAACGAAGCAAGTATTACCGGTGAATCTGTTCCTGT
>CAYMGK010000231.1:0-2482 GCA_964389965.1 uncultured Clostridia bacterium
TTATCAAAGAGCTGAGCGGTGATGTAAAAAAGGAATATTCATCATCCTTGCTTGGCCTTGCCACTGGACGACGGATCGCCGGCGGCAGCCCCCTTGCCTTTGGCGAGGGTGATACAAAGGGCAGAATAAAAAATGTGCTGAATTATAAAAAACCTGCTCTTTGGATGGCAATCACTTCCTTTCTAATTGTATTTGCGCTCGGTTTTGGTCTTGCAGCTAACCAAAAAACAGATCGGGGCTTTAAGATGTCCGGAAACCACTTGCCCGATTTACAGCCGGGAGAAATCGTTGGAAACATTGCCGCAACTTACCTCACCGAAGACCAGGCTCGATAGGCAAGATGTTTCCCTTAAAATACCGCACCAGGATTTTTGACGATAGGGACAGCGATGGGAAAACATTGAAAAAGCAAGAACAAGTCTATGCCAAAGTTTATCTTTCAAAATCGGCCGCAAGGCAAAAATCGGGGATTATGGCGACTTCGAACATACATTGCTTATCGATCTAGGTGTTTCTGTTGAGGTTTCCAATAAATTGGAGGACTTTTACAAGGAGCACAGCAATTATCCATATTTCATAGGAACACAGGAGTATATCGAGAATAATTTGCGAGTGGTTTATAAGATGAGTTATCACGAAGATCAAAAGGAGATTAAATTTACCAAGTATGCCTATGACTCAAAAGAAATTCTGGAGCAATTTACCTTGGATGCAACGACAGGTGATGCCATAACTTAATCCGAAGGTGCACTTGGAGCATTCTTAAACCCGTATGTTCCCCCCTGGCCACCGAGCCAACCAGCCTGATCTCTTTGATCTCCGGAAAGAGCAGCATGGCTTCCTCGGCTGCTTCTTGTAGCTTTTTAATTGCCTTGTCCCTGTTTAAATAAAAGGCTTTCACAGAATTTAGCGATATGATCTTCTTCTATTATGACAGCTCCTTTTACAACATCGAAGCCCAGGTATCTTCGGAGGCCGGCCTGACCACCACGGTACTGATCGCCCGGGACAGGGTTCTTCTTGACTACGGCCTGGGGAAAAATGCCGAGACAGCCGATGTCGGCGTCCTAGATCCATCAAGACCGGAAGGGTGACGAACCGATCCGTTCAGGGTTCATCTTTCAAAAACTGGTTCTACCGCAACATTCAATCGCCCGGCGGCTTCAGCCAGGGCCCTATCCAATGTCCACAGGATAGAATTTTGTTCCAGCGCCAGGGCAAGATAGGCGCTGTCATACACGGCAAAACCCAATTGAAAAGATAAGTCCAGGCAAACTGAGGGCTCTACCGGCCAAACAGTAAATTGAAATTCCAGCAGGGAATCCAGCATTTCTGTTGCCGTTGCCTGGGTGATCCTTTCACGTCGAACCGCCACCCACAGGGTGTTAGCCACCTCATACCAGTAGTTCGGCGGCACCAGAAGCCGCCCCGTTTCCGGGGAATCAACCAGTTTATCCCTCAGCGTAAGAGAAGGCGAAGCCTTTTCACCTGGAAGAACCCATGACAGAGCTATCGAGGCATCGATAACCACGCTCAAAATCTTCTTCCCTCTTCCTTCATCTGCAGAATTTCCTCTAAGGTTACTTCTGTCTTTACCGAAGCGCGGAGCCGATCCATCCTGAAGGCAGCGGCTTTGCGATCGGGGTTATGAAGGGCGATTGTTGCCGCATCAACCATGAATTCTGATAAAGATTTACCCCGAAGGCTTGCCGCCGCTTTTATGGAGCGGTGCATTTCCTCGCTAACATAGACGCTAATTTTTTTAGCCATAATCTGATCACCCCACATCAGTATAGCTATTAAGCGTTAAAGCGTCAACAGTCTAGGCAAGCCTAACGCTTTTATAACGGTTACCCTTATTCCTCGGTTCTTCGCTCTATTAGCGGACGGGCAGGCTGCCAGGGATAGAAACAGGCTTCCCCCCAATTGTTCCGAAAAAAGCTGCACCATCTTCTGATAAACCATGCCGGGTCAGAAGGTTACATTGAGCATGATCAATGATGCGGTGCTGGTGGGTACTTCAATTGCCACCTGCAAGGTCCTCTCCGGTAGCGGCGGATGATTTTGTTTTCCTTGAAGTCTGCTATCTCCCTTCAAGTCTTTTTCGGGATTGGCGATGGTACTCTTTGTAAAGGGGCATCAGTCCCGGTTCACTGCAAATTGGGATGCCCGGCTTGATCTTTCGGTTCACCGGCGGGATTCCACGGGTATGGCACACCAATTTATCTATTCAGTTCAAGCTGGTTTTGCTCTTGGTGTTCATCGGCCTGATCATGAATGGGATCTATCTTTCCCACATACTCAGCATGCCGGGGGTAGAAGCCGCTGTCAATACGAGGGTAGATCTAATGGGTATCCTGATGGGGGCAGTTGTAATAATTCTGGCCCATGTAAAAATCCTCTAGACCGGGCAGCCTCCGGTGCAACCTCCCGCATGTGCCCGGCCAGCCTTTCCAGATCGGTGTAAACGTTGAACTGCCGC
>CAYMGK010000232.1:0-2477 GCA_964389965.1 uncultured Clostridia bacterium
AAGAATCCCTTTCATTCATTATTCGTCCGCCACACGATGTGGCGACCCCTTGCGTGTGGTTTCGTATCGTGGCGCGGGATTTGCGACGTGCCTGAACCGCTGGTGCTTGCACCCGGTGAAGGCATGTCCGCAAAAGTCGCTGATAGGCGATGTCGCGAGCGTAGCGAGCGAGCCTATCAGTGGGCGTAAAGCCCACGGAACGATAATCAGACGAGTGAGCACAGCGAGCGATGTCTGCTTATCGTTCCGCACTCACGACGTGTCTGAGCTTACAGGACTGCCGGAAACCTTAGATAGCTCTTATCTGGTTTCTGGCTGTCCGACTCGGTTAGTGAAGGCAATTTGGTGTGCTACTAGGACATTAGGTTACAGGAACTATTATCTTTGGACTCAAGTCTTGCACACCTTTACTTGAGTGCATTGTTACATGATGGACTGGGTCCCGCCAATCCATAAGCAGACACGGACGTCTACACATTTATCAAAAATTATCTTATAGCACATTTCCACCATTTTGGTTTGACACAAACTTTTGCAAATTTACTGTTTACATTTAAACTAATTGTGTTATAATGTAATTAAGGACGGCGACGTTTGTTGCTGTCAGGTTATAAGATTAGTATTTTATTGAAAACGGTTTTTGTTAGACCGTTTTTTTCTTTGATTTTCAGGCTGTGGTTGAAGCAGCTTTCCGGAAATTACTCTAATAGCTACCCCTACTACTACAGGTATGAATATGTATTTCATACACAAGACTACAAAATAGCCTATATTCGTGTATAAATCTTTATCCATATCGACCACCTCCTTCCTTTGTGAATTCCCTGCAGCAACTATAACGTTGCCATCCTTATGTGTGGGAATCCAAAGAAAGGAGCCTTAAAAACAAATCACCCATCTCAAACCTGATTGTTTCACATGTCCATTGTACAATATGTAATTAATAATTGCAATATATTCCAGAACGTTTGTTTATATTTATTTAATGTTATTCTATGATTTTCTACAAAAGATAACCCAGGAACATCTGCGACACGATGGCACAGTAATACCCAGTCTTTCATGTAACATCTGGCATTCGTGACGCTGACAAAGCTTACAAGGAGGTGCTTATGCCCGGATACCCTCCGGGTGGACTAATGCACTGACTGCCTCGGTTAGCTTTGGCGATGTGGTGCTTGCTTGCACTCCTACTTTTTTGATATTTAGATTCATCAGCCTTGCTTCATATGCACCAAACGAGAGTGCTTTGTTAGATGAGGTCTTTTTCCCCTACCTTTTTATCTTTACAACTATTCTATATTGTATTTTATCCATATACAAGGATCAGCATATTCCCCAATATTTTTATCTATATTGATATTAACCGGATTCAAAGCACCTTCAATAATGAACTCGCCACTTCCTAGCATTTTAAGACCTGTCCACTCCTCCCAATCTTTAACAGATCCTTTGATAGTCATACATTGCTCCGCGATTTTAAATATCTCTCCTCCAAGTTTTTTATGTACTCTTAACCAAGAATCAAAAGGTAATCCATCTTCTCTATTCCATTCAACATAAGCACTCATGGGTATTAATGGATATTTATGTTTTAGTGTTGGACGAACAGGTACAATCAATGCCCTCATATTATTCATAACTGCTACATCTTTCATAGCTTTTATTACTTCAAAGCTTAATCCTCTACCAGTATAATCCTTTGATACCACTGCTGCCAATGCTAAAAGAATATTGGGACTATTTTCTTCTTTATAATTTTTAACACCCATTTCAACTAGAGTTTTCATATCATCAGGTATTACATTTATGTCTTTATCCCAAGATAATGGAATAGTGTGTCCAAATGCCATTATTTTCCCTTCATCAAGTAATAAAATCTGATATTTTGCAAAAGTGCTGAATAAGTGCGACCATTCACTACAGTCCCAGTTAAGCATAAACTTCGGCCATGCTTCATTGTTTATAGAAAGCAAATCATTTTTCAATTCCATTTTGTTGTTTAATGTTATTACTTGCATTAATTAACTTCTCCTCTTTTGATTCTTAACAACTCTCGTCAGCACAACCCCAACTTATAATAAAAGGGCAAAAAGATTTCATCTAATGTCTTGTGTCCCCGACGCCTACCAAGCCATTTATGCGCTTGGTAGGTGTGTTGTGGCTGCCCCAGAGGCTTGACCCTAAATTGCCACAACGAACGGGGACACGTTGTTATGTGCAGTGGCAATTGCCTGTCTATCTTTATTGTAATGATTTTTTGTGAGATATTTGAAAGATACGACAGAACTGAAGCTAAAATTATGTTATCTCAACTCAACAAGATTGGAATTTTACGAGCACAGATTTGCTCATAATCCATGTAAAAATAATCGTTCATACATTTATCCACCCTTTATCCACCCAATACTGATTATCAGCCGATAATGTTTTTTCTTTTTTTGCAACAGCCTGATGCATCATTTTAGTAATGGTGA
>CAYMGK010000233.1:0-2473 GCA_964389965.1 uncultured Clostridia bacterium
TTAGGTTCAGATTTAAAGACGGGACTTTTTTTTACTTTTTGAAACGGAAATCCAGGGGATTTGCTTCGAAATACGGAGAATTGGGCATATATCTGATTGCAGGTTTTAGCACTATAGCGATCTTTAGCACTTTGTTCTTTAAACTATCCTGTGAAGTCCTCGAAAGAGAAATGGAATGGCTTGATATAGGTATTATTACTTATATTGGCAAAAGCCGGCCATGGTTTTTAAACATTGCCACATACATATTTGATAAAATGCAGCAGCCAGCGTTCTTCACTGCTTTAGTAATTCTTTATTTAGTTTACAACAAATTATTTTTTAGGAAAAACATATACCCGATCATGGCCTTTATTACATTTGCAGGTAGTTTTCTTTTACAATGGGGTTTCAAATTTTTTTACAAAGTGCCCAGGATATCTCCGGAAGTTAATAGCTGGTCTTTAACAACTTTCATATATAGTTTTCCAAGTGGTTTTATTGCAATATTTACTGCATTGATGGGGTACACGGTATTTTTACTTTTACAAAAAAAAGATAAGCTCAGGAGTTTTTTTATTGCGGGGTTATTTTTTTTCATAATGTTTGTGGCCGGTATTAGTAGAATACATGCAGAAATAAGCTATCCCAGTGATGTGCTAGCCGGTTTTTTGCTAGGTGGTCTGTGGGTTGCCGCATGTATAGTGGCGACAAAGGCTTTAGAACACTATAATTAGCCCAATACAACTTATAATTTTCGTCTTGACAAAATAGAAGGCAAGGGTTAAAATTAAATGAATACAAATAAAATGTATTCATGAATTCACATAACAGAGGTGAAATAATGGCACGAGGGTTCACTGATAGGGAAAAGGAGATTATTAGAAACAACCTAATTGAAACAGGCCGTGAGCTTTTTGGTAAATATGGTTTAAAAAAAACCAGTATAGGAGATTTGACAAAAGCTGTGGGGATTGCCCAAGGTTCTTTTTATACTTTTTTTAAATCCAAGGAAAAGCTCTACCTTGAAATTATTGACCGAGAAGGTGAGCTAATCAAACGAAAATTCCTGAAAGAAGATGCGAATATTAAAAGATTAACTCGCCAAGACTTCAAGATTTTTTTTAAGAAGGCATTGGATCTTGTAAATGCAAATCCTATATTGAAACAGGTCTTTTTGGAAGAAGAAGTGGATCTGCTTATTAGAAAAATTCCACCTGAAAGAATGAAAGAGTATAATAAAAGGTTTCAAAATGATTTTCTGCCATTTATAAAGAAGTGGCAGCAGGAAGGAGTAATAATCGGAAATTACAGACCAGAAGTCATAGTAGCGGTACTACAGACTATGTACCATCCGATACTGCACAGAAAAGACTTTGATGAGGATGTTTTTGACGATATGATTGAACTTTTGGTGGATATAATTGCAAAGGGAATAGTCGTTGAGAATAAACCGGTTGAAAAGGGGAGTGTATTATGAGAATAAAAGATAAAAACCTAATTTACATAGCAGTACTCTTTTTAGTATTTACTACTTTGCTTTCCGGCTGTGGGTCAAAAACGGCGGATGATGAAGAACTCGAAAAAACAGTGCCTGTAAAAGTTGCGCTTTCCGAAATTGGGAACTTACCGGAATACCAATCATTCCCCGGTCAAATAGCGGCCTTGGACGAAGTTAGTCTTTCACCAAAGTTAGGTGGCAAGGTGGAAGAAATCCTGGTTAAAGAAGGGGATAAAGTATCCGTAGGGCAGGTTTTGATAAGGCTTGAACAAAAAGACATAGTCTCACAAGTCAATCAGGCTCAGGCAGGGTATGATGCGGCAGTTTCCCAACTGAGCAGTTTGGAAAAAGGCCAACTGCCCCAGCAAATAGCCCAATTGGAATCAGCCTTAAATCAGGCAAAGGCAAATTATGATAATGCCAGTGAGAATTACCAACGAATGCAGGAACTCTTGGATGAAGGAGCTATCTCTAAGCAACAATTTGAAGGTGTGGAACTTCAATATAATGTTGCAAAAGAACAATATGAATCTGCAAAAACCCAATTGACTTTAACTCAAGAAACAACTGCTCCTGAAAGTATATCTGCTGCAAGGGCCCAGGTGAAACAGGCTGAAGCGGGGCTTTTTGCCGCCCAAACCGCCCTTGAAAATAGCCTAATCACCTCACCTATCAACGGTACAGTAGGGGCCATAACGGCTACAGTAGGTGAGCTGGCCAACCCCGGCTATCCTATAGCTGTTGTTGGGAATTTAGATGGTGTTGAGATTAAGATCAGTGTAACAGAAGACAGGATAAATGGTTTACGAATAGGTCAGGAAGCCCAAGTGACTGTTGATGTTATAGGAGATTCCGAATTAAAAGGGGAGATTATTAGTGTAAGTCCCTTTAAGGATCCTATGACACAGGTATATCCAGTTAGGGTGCTGGTGCCTAACGAAAAAGGCCTTCTAAAATCCGGAATGTTTGCTAGGGTAAAGCTAATGGTTGCCT
>CAYMGK010000234.1:0-2471 GCA_964389965.1 uncultured Clostridia bacterium
AAAAATCCATTATTTAATAAAGCAAAATACATCAGATGCGAAAAACCCATTAACTCCCATAGGTGAATTTAAAAAAGTAGAAAATATTATAGGATCGCTCAGTCCTACATCAACTGCACCACCGGAAAAGGTTGAAGGCGAATTGGCAAAACTTCTTACGCAATACGAAAATAAAGGCAGTATTACCCTTGAGGATATTGTAGAATTCCACCATAAATTTGAAAAAATACATCCTTTTGCGGACGGAAATGGTCGGGTGGGCAGATTAATAGCTTTTAAGGAATGTTTAAGGGCTGGTGTAGTTCCTGCAATTATTCTTGATAAATATAGGCATTTTTATTTAATAGGATTAAAAGAGTATGACGAGGGGAGTAAAGAAAGATTATTAGACACGTTTAAAACCGGCCAGGATTACTCTAATCTCATTTTAAATCAAATGAATTTTCAAAGTGAAGTTAACAAAAGGGCTACAGAAAAAACTTCCAACGAATGGGATGTAGAAATTTAAGACAACTAAAAATATAATATAGGCAAAAAATTAGATAGCTAAAATGGCTATCTTTTTTATTTTCAATTTCAACGAGGTTATTTTACTTTTTTTGTAAGTTCTATTATTCTATTGTCATTTATAGCGTTTTATTTTTTTTATCCCTTAATTCAAGCAACCCATCTTAATTCCCTAAGAATAAGCCCAAATTTCATAAGGTTTCACCTTAGAGTTTATATTCCCATCTCGTATTTTTTTAAAAATGTGCTTTTCAACTGACGTTTGTAAACTGCAAACGGCCTGAAGATTTTTTAATATATTTTATATCGGTAAAACAAAAAGACTAAGCATGAGCTGTTTAGTCTTTTTGTTTTGCTTATATTGAAAAAGTAGTTCGTAAATGTGGTTTGAGCATTTTATATATACTATTTGATATTATGCTATAATTGCTGTATAAAGTGATAAGCATAATGCCGGAAAGGAGAAACATGAAGGGGTATCTATATAAACGGGGTAGGTATTGGTATTTAACCCTGGATATAGGTAAAAAGGCAGATGGAAAAAGAGATAGAAAAACATTCAGTACTAAATGTAAAAGGAAAGGCGATGCACTGCTAGTGCGGGCCAGTATTTTATCGAAATTTGAAGGTAAAAAAAACAGAAAAACTAAAGGAGCCGGATAAAGATGTAAACCCAATAACGTTTTCTGAGTATCTAGAGGATTGGCTTAATGTTTATTGTGAGCCTAATCTAGCCAAAACAACTATAGATGGATATAAGGTTATAATATATAAACACAATACCTTATTTCAAAAATATAAAACTACAACAAATAAGACCAGCAAATATACAAAGTTATTACGATTACTTATTGATAAGGGGTAAGAAAAAAGGAAAGGGCGGATTGTCCCCTACTACAATAAAAGCTCATCATAATGTTATAAGGAAAGCCCTTGCTAGGGCCGTGCTACCTTTAGAGTTAATAAACTCCAATCCGGCCCTGAATGTAGAATTACCAAAAAGAAAAAAATATAAAGCCAGTATATATAATGCCGAACAGTTAAAAATACTTTTGAATATCGCCAGAGACGAACCTATTAACATTGCAATTTGGCTTGCTACCGGGCTTGGGTTAAGAAGGGGAGAAGTGGCAGGGCTTAGATGGATAGACGTTAATTTTAATAATAACTGTGTATATATAAGAAATACAAGAGTGCAAACAACGGAGGGTATATTGGAGAAGGGCACAAAGACGGAAAAAGGAAATAGAATACTACCTATACCTTTATTCTTAAAAAAATACTTAGAAAAACTTTACAAAAAGCAGATGAAAAACAAATTGGTGCATGGTAAGGGCTTTAAATATGTTTGCTCTTGGGATGATGGAAGTCCTGTAAAACTCGATTACATTTCAAGACGATTTCGCAGAACTCTTGAGCTTAATAATCTACCTAAAATCCGATTTCACGATTTGAGACACTCAAATGCAACTTTGCTACTTGAACAAGGAATAAATATTAAATGGCTAAGTGATTGGTTAGGCCATAGCACAATCAGTACAACAATGGATATATACGCCCATGTAACAGATAACATAAAGCAAGAAGTTGCAAATAAAGTAAATAATGTTTTTGCACTTTGTCAGTAGTTTGTCAGTAGCTTGTCAGTAGCTTGTCAGTCAGTAGTTTGTCAGTAGTTTGTCAGTAGTTTGTCAGTAGTAGTACTAAAAAAACAAGATATTAAAAAAATAAAAACCGTTGAAAACATAGGCTATATCTGATACAATCACAATGTTGGGAGTAGATGGGTGCTGGTGTGCCCTCTGGTCTTCAAAACCAGTAGGATACGCTACAAATGGCTTGAAATAGCCAAATAAAATTGGCAAGAGAGGCGAAAAACTCAATTTTGACACACGATTGACACACCAACGACACAACGAAAAATTAATATATATATTGATACATAACCCGCTTCTTATAGGCGG
>CAYMGK010000235.1:0-2451 GCA_964389965.1 uncultured Clostridia bacterium
ATTTTTAGTTTTGTTTTTGAAACATGGGATTGTTCTTTGTTAAATAATCTATCCTTAAATTTAATGAGTCAATATGTCTTTTCATGTCATCTGATAACTCATTGAACATCTTTTTAACTGCTTTATCTTGGGTTTGTTGTGCAAAAACTGCATATTGACCCAAAAGAGACTGGGCATCAGCAGCTGCTTTTTGTAAGTCGCTTTTTACAGTCATATAATATACCTCCAAAATATTTTTAACCTTTAGGTTTGAATATAACGGCGATAATAAATCCAAATACTATGGCTGCGGCTAGACCTGTGCTAGTGAGCTCAAACATCCCGGTTAACACCCCAACTGCACCATGTCTTTCCGCTTCTATAATAGCACCTTTTACCAGAGCATTTCCAAAACTTGCAATAGGCATTGAAGCACCTGCCCCGGCAAAATCAATTAAAGAATCATAAATGCCAAAGCCACCTAGAATACCACCTATTGCTACTAATCCTGTCAGTACATGTCCTGGTGTTAATTTAGTTAAATCCAGTATTAATTGGCACATAGCACATATGAAACCACCTACAATAAAGGCCTTTAAATACATCATTAAATCCATACTAAAACTCCTTTTTAGTCCATTTCCAAACTTACGGCGTGTGCAATTGTTGGTATATTATCACCTTGTTGATTTGATGTGGGACTATGAAGTGCCCCAGTAGAAGCTAATAAAACTTTATTATATTCACCAGATAACATCTTTTTATATATGTGACCATGAAAAACTAATGCTGATGAAGCACAGCCACTTGCACCGGCGTGCACATCCTGTTTCTCTAAGTCGTACAACATCAAACCACAGTCATTATAATTTTTGCTCAAATCGAATCCACCTTGTGATGAAGCTAATTCAATAGCTAATTCATAACCAAGTTTACCTAAATCTCCAGTTAGTATAAGATCATAATATTCTGGGCCTCGGCCAGTATCTGCAAAATGCTGTAGTAATGTGGAAGTTGCTGCTGGTGCCATGGCGGCTCCCATATTTAATGGGTCTTTACATCCTAAATCTTCTACTTTCCCAACGGTAGCACAAGTAATCTTTGGGCCTTTACCATTTAGTGAGACAAGTGCAGCTCCTGCACCAGTTGCAGTCCACTGAGTATATGGTTTGCTGTAAACCCCATATTCAGTTGGATACCTAAATTGTCTTTCAGCCGCCAAATTGTGGCTAGATGTTGCAGTTAATATCATTTCTCCGCAATTACTTTCTAATATTATAGATGCTATTATTAGCCCTAAAGCAGATGTGGAGCAAGCAGCATATACACCTATAAAGGGTATATCCAAATATAATGCAGAAAACCCGGAAGTTATAATTTGATTTAAAAGGTCACCGGCGATAAAAGCATCAACTTCATTTGGAGTTACTTTGGCTTTATTTAATACAGTTATACAAGCATTTGACATCATTTCTCTTTCTGCTTTTTCAAAGCTTATTTGGCCTGCCAAAGTATCATCATATATATGGTCAAAATATGATTTCAATGGACCTTGACCTTCTAAAGGTCCAGAAACAGTTGCAGTGTTTATAATTGTTGGTTTATTATCGAAAATAAAAGTTCGCTTACCAATTTTTTTTCCCAATTCATATCACCTAATCTCATTATTAAATCAAAAATATTGCATAAAATAATCCTATAAAAAATGCAGTAACAACCCCTGACACTATTACTGAACCTGCTAACATGAACATTTTGCCACCTATTCCATGTACTAGACCTTCATGTTTGAATTCTAAAGCGGAAGAAACGATGGAATTTGCAAATCCAGTTACAGGAACTGAAAGACCGGCACCTGCATATTTTGCTATTTTATCAAAAACCCCTATTCCGGTTAAAAGAGCACCAATAAAAATCATTGTCACTGTAGCCGGGTTTCTCGCAAGTTCCGGTGTTAATTTCATTGATTTCATATAGAAATCAGTAAAAAATTGGCCTATTAGACATACTATACCTCCAAAAATAAAAGCTAGTATCGTATTTTTTAATGTGGAGGGTTTAGGTTCATGCTTTTTTACAAGCTCTTGATATTTTTGTTGACGTACAGTTAGACCTTTGTTTTTCTTTTTTGCCATAATTCCACCTCTTAAAACATCTAATAAATAGCACTATTTAACCATTCTATATTTTTACCATAATAAAGATTTTAATAAGGTCCAAAATATGGAGTATAGTATAATAAATATTAAGTGAAAAGTTTTTACAGTTTCTCTTGACCCAACAAGTTTTCTTTGCTATAATTTAATTTGCTGACGGAAGGCGCCCGTAGCTCAGTCCGGACAGAGTGACAGACTTCGAATCTGGGGGCCGCAGGTTCAAATCCTGCCGGGCGCGCCATATCGAGTCCAAAACAGTAAAGAATATATGAGCCATTAGCTCAGGTGGTAGAGCACCTGACTTTTAATCAGGTAG
>CAYMGK010000236.1:0-1113 GCA_964389965.1 uncultured Clostridia bacterium
CCTTCAGGCCCGTAATATCTCAAGTACCTGTATGCTTTGTCCGTATTTATGGCGACACTCGTATTAAGTCTTCCGGGCACCTCGTTTACTACATGCAAGGTGTCTTTTTCCCTGAAATCAGGATGATTACTCGCTTCAATCACCCCTCCGATCATCCGGTCACGAAATAAATTCTCTTCGTCTAACTTGAACTTCGCGTATAATACTACCTCCTGCATGCTGTCGGAAGGATGGAAAAAGGCAATTTCATTGGACAAAGGATGAACGGAGAACGGATCGGTCTGGAACACCAATCGATTGTTTTCCCACGTGGCGACACGCATGACACTCCCCTTTTGCACGTTGTTAAAAGACAGGTTATCTCTATCATACGTGGTGCATGCGACGGGGATCCAATCCATGTGCCGGCTCAAACATAGATAGGCTATTTTTCCCTTGGTATTCTTCTTGTATACTTTAGACGCTGGTATTCTTAATTCTTGGATATAATGCCCGGAGCTGAATATGGTAACATCTTTGAACAGTGGCCTTTCAAAAAAATAGGGTGCAGAACCATCGAGTTTCAGTATTTTATTTCTGAGATCATAATCAATACTAAATGTTTGGCGATACACCTTCGCTTTAGCATCAAATCGCAAACCATCTACGCGTGCAATTCTCAAGTGGCCCGGGTAATCCTGCACGTGTAATTCACCCGATTTGTCATGGTAGGATATCCAGAAATGATCGGCATTGTTATCTCCTCTCGCGATCATGAAATCGATATGACAAGGAATCCCCAATGCCCGGCATACATAGATGGCGAAGTCGGTGAACTCACGGCAACTTCCGCTTTGATACATGGCAGTACGTGCCCCAACATGTGGATAGCCGGGAGGCGCCGTCATTGTAAAGAAGATACTGTCATGATTGGCTATAGAATCCATTAATAGCCTTACCGCCACCACCGGATCATCCCTGTCTGAATAAGTGGAATCCAACAAGGGTGCCAGATGATGGTTATATTTTTCATAAAAAATTGGCTTCCAATCCGACGGTTTTTCATTTCCTACACGATAGGGCAAGATATATTCGCAAAAATCCTCGAAGGATACGCTTTTACCCCATGGTTGT
>CAYMGK010000236.1:1123-2449 GCA_964389965.1 uncultured Clostridia bacterium
CCAAACTTTAAAAGACCATTCTATATTGTTGCATAAGTAGGCTGAGTCCAGTTCTTTTAAATCATATCTCGGCGTCAGGTGATCAAGCGAAAAGGCTCCATGTAAATTAGAAATAGAATCCAATATCTTAACCGGATCCGCTGATTTTTTTTTGTGATTATGAAGCGCCTTATAGTAATCTTGATATTTTTCAAGTTGCTCTCCATCATAGTAGTAGTGATGCGCCATGTTCTCTATCAAAAAGCAAGCCGCTTTGTATTTTAAACTGTCACCGGGATCCCGACTGTAAAAGCGCAATACCTTCTCCAGTTCATACCTGTTTTCACCGGCTAATTCAAGTGCCTGGTCTAGATACGAGGGAGGTCCCTTTGCTTGGCACGCATGCAAAAAAACCAGAATTCCGATAAAATATAGCTTTTGCACGAGAGAATGTGTTTACGGTTCCATAAAAAGAAGTAAATGGCTATCACTTTGGCAATAGCCATTTAATGTAAAGGCTTGGTTATAGTAATCTATAGAAGTTTCTTAAATTTCAAAGCTGCCCTCTAAAACAGTATGTTCCAATACTACTTGAAGAGTGTAATTTCCTTCTGTCAATTCTGAAATGTCCATAGTGATACATCCCGTTCCTTCGATCTCTACTGTTGTCGAAAGACCACCCTCCATTATATGCAGGGTTACAGGACCATTAAAGTTATTCACGAACAGTTCAACCGTTGAATCATCGTGATACGCGGCCACTTCCAAAAAAGTAATGGAATGTACCAAATGTGTTTTTTCCTTTAACTCAATTTTCTCTTTTTCTTTCGAGACTTTTTCCGTTTGAATTTTGGCAAAAGCAGTGCTTAACCCCAACTGAAGCATCAGTGCGCCCAAGAAGATTGTTTTTTGAATCATAATGTGTTTAATAATGACATTAATATTACCTGATTTTTATTTAGCAAAATAAACACAAAAAAACTATGCAAACAATACAACTGAATCAATCTAACCTCAACAATAATCATAACCGGCTGTCAAATTGATCAATACAGGCTCAGCAAAGTAATAATTCTAACCTATTACCAGTCTGGGAGTACTGATTAATAGAACGTTTTTTATCTTTAATTCCTATTTAAAAGTGTTTTAACAGGCGTTCAAATTCAGTATCAGTTATAGCTTTTTTGATAATTTTATTTTTTAAATAGGTCTTCCTCGTCTTAAGGTTATGGGTTGTCGTGTTAAGCATGGCGGCAATCTGTTCATTGGTAGCGTGGGTTGAAAGCATGAAGAGCAAGAGTCGGTCGCTTTCGTTAAACGTGCTTTTCTCAACCACCACATTGAATA
>CAYMGK010000237.1:0-2429 GCA_964389965.1 uncultured Clostridia bacterium
AAATATCCACGAAGGAAACTGAAATTCCTCAATAATCTCATCTAACATTTTTATCACTTCGTCTTTTAACAGTTCATTTTTCTGCTCGTGTTTTTTTCTGTCCTCCCTAGCCATTTTGCAATTGTACGCATTGCTGTCCATCCAATTTTGTATTTCGCATTTTAGTTGTTCGTTCTCCCTATCCAGCTCCATAAATTTGCTACGAAATATATCTCTTTCATTTTCCAATTGCATAATCATCATTTTTTGTTTATTAACTTCATCTTCAAGTAATATTACATCTGTTGGCTTTATGTCAATTGCCATCTTCTCCGACCTCGCTTTCGCCCAGTAATTTTGTAATAGCAAAATTTACCCTTGCGAACTCTAGCCATTCTTCCCTGTTTTCAAATACTTGTATTGGTATGCTGCATGTAGAAGGTGTCATTTTGTGGAATATATGCCTTGCTGTTAACTCTTTTAAGTTTTCCGTCAATTCTTTTAATTTTTCAAGTTCTTGCTGCTGTGCTTCTATAGTGTTAATCAGGCTAACTACAGTCTCATTTCCCCACGTATCATTATCTGTGACATTGCATTTAGCATTTTCTCTTATGACGTTTAATTCGTCATTACTTAATACTGCCATCTTCTCCGACCTCGCTTTCCTTCCCAACAAACGTTACGCATTCCCCATCTGCTATTTCTGCCGTTCCTGCGACGCACTTTTTATAGTCGTTGTATATACAATTTTCTACATCACAAAGAATAATCATTCTTCCCCCTTCTATGCCATCAATACGTGCACGACTCTTGTCGCTGTGTGTGAATTTCACTTTGTATGTCATGTTTCTTTGACCTCCCCGCACTCAGGACAAAAATGTTTCCATTCCCCGTCAACCAATTTCTTTTTCCAGCCTTCTTCGTTCATGAAATCTATTGCCTCTGCCCAACTGTCGCATTCTTGCCCCGTTCCGCAATTGTCACAGATAACCATATATTTGTTTTTGTAGATTTTTTCAATCAACTCTATCACTCCTTGTGCATTTTTGCCTTTTCATAGTTTCTAATGCAACCTCAAAATGCGCTTTCTGTTCTGTTAATTGTTTTTGCAGTTCCCCGCTGCACTCTGCTATGATTTCATCCGATTCCCGGATTGCATCTTCAAAATATGCTATTGCTTGTTCAAGTTTTTTCATTTTCACAACCTCGCTTTCCTGGCATTCTGGGCAAATGTCTAACCATTCTGTTTTATTTTTTTTGAAACCTTTCCACCCGTTTTCTTTTTTGTGCTCAACTGCATCATAAAAATCATCAAAATGCTTCCCTGCCTCTTCTCCGCAAATATCACACACTAATAAATAATTGCCTTTTTGTTTATCTATCATTTTATATGCCTCTACTTTCTTCAAACGTCTCCGTTTTTGTTGTTTCTATAAACACAGCCGGCATTTCTTTTATAAAATATACTTTTTTGTGATTGTGAATTAACCGTTTTTCACGATTAATTACAACTATAGAAAATCCGTCATTTTCATCAAATGTACTCAAACATTCCTTAAGTTCTTTTATTGTCATTCTCCATCAGCCTCGCTTTCCTTACCAACAAACGTTATGCATTCGCCGCTCGCTATTTCTGTCTTTCCTGCATCACATTTCCCGTACTCGTTGTATATACAATTTTCTACGTCACAAAAAATAATCATTCTTCCCCCTCTCTTTCCCCCACCAGTTTCAGCGGACAATCATTCCTTCTGCCTTCTCTTGACGCTTCAAGGATCCTCATCTTCAAAGAATGTTAACTGGTTTTTACTAGCTTGTACTTCGTTCCATAGGTCCTGTAAAGTGCAATCTTTAAACACTGTATGTCCTATTTTTTGTTCTAGTGCCATAGCCCTTTTAAATTGTTCTGGATAATATTTGGCTACTTGCTTGAAATGGCCTTTTCCACCTTTGAAACATGGGATACAATTGTTGTGTTTTAAATACCTATATGTGACTGGTAGTTCAATTTTCCAATCTTCTTTAATGATTTTTTTTATTTCTTCATCTTCGATTTTTCTTTCAAAGATTAAATATTTGCTTTTTATTCCTTCTTTTTCAAACCTTACAGTTTGCTTTTGAACCCTTCTCCATTCATCTGCTCCATATCCAAAATGTGCTACGAAATCTATCCCTTGCTCTGTTAATTTTTTAAAGTATTTTCTACTTTGTTTAATTTTTAATTCTGTGGTACAAAACGGTATAAAATAACTTGGCAAACAATTATTGTCCTCTATAAGCTCCCATAAGTTTCTGCCATCTTCTTCTACTGTTATCTCCATTCCTAAATAGTCAGCTACTTCTGCTCTAAATCTATCTGCATCTGGGTCCTCTGCATATGTTGGAGTATGTAGTAATATCGTATTTTCTCTGCCATACTCTTTTACTACTAAATAAGCTAGGTATGAGCT
>CAYMGK010000238.1:0-2426 GCA_964389965.1 uncultured Clostridia bacterium
GAAACCAGCTGAAAAAGCTGTATAGATCTCACCTGAAGATACGACATCTGCTCCCATTCCCTCGCTGCCCACGATATCGTAGATCTTTTTGAAGCACAATGCTTTCCCTGCATAAAGAGGCAGGGAAGAAGGCCCGAAGTATTTCTTCAAAGCAGAAATGTATATCCTGCATTTTTCTCATTGATTTTAGCTGTTTAAACGTTAAGGGGTACAGTATAACTTTTATAATAACTGTGAAGAAAATAATTGCTAGGCCATAGTTTGGTAACCCTAACGTTTTAGTAATATTATATAAAAAATGAAGTGACTGTGAAATGAAGTCTGTTAATACTCCCAATATATCACTGCCCCTGAAAAAGGCAGCACTCACCTCCAACCTTTTTAGCGAACTGGATCATAACCACCAGAGTTCCAGGGATGGCATCTAAGCAATCTTTTAATTGTCATTATACTTCCTTCTACCAAACCATATTTTTCAAATGCCTCTATAGCATAGTTTGAACATGTGGGGTAAAAACGGCAATTTATTCCTAATATAGGTGATACAATCTTCTGATAGACACGGATGCTTGTTATTATACTACTTTTAATCACTTAATACCACTACTTTCCCTGCCGGTCAAAATTTTCCCCACACGCCCTAATTTTAATACTTCTTTTTCCAGATCGCTGTAGCTACTGTTGGCAGCATTTTTTCTGGCTACTATTATAATGTCCAAACCTGGTTTGAAGGTGGATATATTGTTTCTGCATATTTCCCTTAGGCGACGTTTTAATAAATTTCGCTGGACTGCTTTGCCTACTTTTTTAGAAATTGAATATCCAAAACGGGTAGTTTTAGATCTGTTATTATTAAAGTATATCTTTAATATTTTTCCATTTATTCTCCTCCCCCGACGGTAAACCCGACGGAAATCTGCACTTATAAGGATACGCCGCCTTCTATCTAACAATAATTTACCTCCAATAAATATAAAAATTACCCATCTATGCTGATAGCCGTTTCCGTTTTTTCCTTCTCCTCCTCTTAATGATTGCTTGGCCTGCAGAAGAACGCATACGTCTTAAAAAACCATGTTTCCTTTTATGACGCCTTCTTTTAGGCTGATAAGTTCTTTTCAATCCCTACACCTCCATGCAATGTTCCTAATCATTTATATAACGCCAATACTTCTTACCTCACTAGAAATTTTTGTATTTCATTAAGGCTCTTAATTAAGGTTCTGTACCTATACAATTTTCTCCTCTTATTTTTTCTTTTTTATTGCTATTATAGCTGACTTTTTTTCTTTCTGCTGCTAAAAAGGAATTTTTCATTACTGTTGATAGTTATCCCCAAAACTGTTAAGATAAAAATACTAAATTTCAATATCTCCCCTTAACTTTCCTCAACTTCCATATTATTAACATCTTTTTTTTAACAATTTTCCATGGAGGTAAATCCTTTGTCTTTAAACCAACTAGAATTAGTTTGGCAAGAGGTTTTATCTATTTTAAAAAAACATATTTCTTCTTCAGCTTTAGAAACATGGTTTTATGAAACGAAGCCTATAGATATGCAAGGTAATACCGTTGTTATAGCCGTAGCTAATGAATTTGCTCGCGATTATATTCAGAGTCGTTATTATCCGCTTCTTCAAAAAGCCTTACAAAAAATTATCGGACGTTCCCCTATTAACGTCCAAGTAATCTGCCATTCCCCTCAAGATGAAATGGCAAGCACTGCCCCCGAAACAGAACCAAGCTTTTTACCTTACCTCAATCCTAAATATACTTTTGATACTTTTGTAGTAGGTAATAGTAACCGTTTTGCCCATGCAGCCTGTTTAGCCGTAGCTGAGTCACCTACAACCTCATATAATCCTTTATTTATCTACGGCGGCGTCGGCCTCGGAAAAACTCATCTTATGCAGGCAATAGGCCATTATGTATGCCATAATTTACCTGGGCTACGTGTGCTTTATATTTCCTCCGAGAAGTTTACTAATGATCTTATAAATGCTATCCGTGACGAACAAACAGAGGAATTCAGAGCTAAATATCGTAATATAGACGTTCTGTTAATTGATGATATCCAATTTTTAGCCAAAAAAGAACGAACCCAGGAAGAATTCTTCCATACTTTCAATCACCTTTATGAGGCAAACAAACAAATCATTATTTCCAGCGATAGGCCCCCAAAAGAAATACCGACCTTGGAGGATCGCCTTCGTTCCCGCTTTGAATGGGGGCTAATAACTGACATTCAACCCCCCGATTTAGAAACAAGGATTGCTATTTTACAAAAAAAAGCCTCGTTGGAAAACATTGATATACCCGATGAAATAATGATTTTTATCGCACAGAAAATAGTTTCTAACATAAGGGAGCTGGAAGGGGCCCTTATTCGGGTAGCTGCCTATATAACCTTTACTGAAAAAGAATTG